>NZ_JACVTV010000170.1:0-5419 GCF_016624625.1 Stenotrophomonas sp. S41
CGCCCCGCCTCCCCCCCCCCCCCCCCCCCCCGCGCCCCCGGCCCCCCACACAGACAACCCAGAGCCGACCATGCGGGCTGTTGCTGTTCGCTGTTGCCGTACGCCTCTGCCTGCCGCAGGCATCGCCACCCGATACAATGCCCGTCTGCCGTAACCGGCATCCTGTCCCCGAGCCAAAGAGTTGCCCATGTCCATCGTCCGCATGACCGACCTCGACCTCTCCGGCAAGCGCGTGCTGATCCGCCAGGATCTGAACGTGCCGATCGAGAATGGCCGCATCACCTCCGAACAGCGCATCACCGCTTCGCTGCCGACGCTCAAGCGCGCGCTGGAGCAGGGTGCCGCCGTGATGGTCACCTCGCACCTGGGCCGCCCGAAGGAAGGCGTGTGGAGCGAAGCCGACTCGCTGGCGCCGGTCGCCGCGCGCCTGTCCGAGCTGCTCGGCCGCGAGGTTCCGCTGGTGCGTGACTGGGTCGACGGCGTCGATGTGCAGCCGGGCCAGCTGGTGCTGCTGGAAAACTGCCGCATGAATGTCGGCGAGGGCAAGGATGACGAAGCCCTGTCCAAGCAGTACGCCGCGCTCTGCGACGTGTTCGTGATGGATGCCTTCGGTACCGCGCACCGCGCCCAGGCCTCCACCCACGGCGTCATCCGCTTCGCCCCGGTCGCCGCCGGTGGCCCGCTGCTGATGGCCGAGCTGGACGCCCTGGCCAAGGCGCTGGACGCGCCGGCCAAGCCGCTGCTGGCCATCGTTGCCGGCAGCAAGGTCAGCACCAAGCTGGAACTGCTGGCCAACCTGGTCGGCAAGGTCGACCAGCTGATCGTCGGTGGCGGCATCGCCAACACCTTCATCGCCGCCGCCGGCTACAACGTGGGCAAGTCGCTGTACGAACCGGACCTGCTGGATACCGCGAAGAAGATCGTGGCTGATGCGCAGGCACGTGGTGCGGCCATTCCGCTGCCGGTGGACGTGGTCACCGCCAAGCAGTTCCTGCCCGATGCCGCCGCCGAAGTGAAGGCCGTCGACGCCGTGGCCGAGGATGACCTGATCCTGGACATCGGCCCGCAGACCGCCGCGCAGTACGCGCAGCTGATCGAGAAGGCCGGCACCGTGGTCTGGAACGGCCCGGTCGGCGTGTTCGAATTCGAAGCCTTCAGCAAGGGCACCGAAGCGCTGGCCCGTGCCATCGCCAGCTCCAAGGCGTTCTCCATCGCCGGTGGCGGTGACACCCTGGCGGCCGTCGACAAGTTCGATATCGCCGGTGATGTCAGCTACATCTCCACCGGTGGCGGCGCGTTCCTGGAATTCCTGGAAGGCAAGACCCTGCCGGCCGTGGCTGCGCTGGCCGCACGCGGCGCATGAGCGCCGACCTGCGTGCTGACGGAGAAGAGCGTGCAACGCTCTTCTTCGACATGGATGGCACCCTGATCGATTCGGAAGTGGGCATCACCACCTGCATCGCCTATGCGCTGCAGAAGATGGGCCACCCGGTGCCGCCGCAGGAAACCCTGCTGGGCTGGATCGGGCCGTCGCTGCGCACCACCTTCGGCCCGCTCTTCGGGGATGAGGTGCGGGTGGAGGAGGCCGTGGCCTTCTACCGCGAGCGTTTCGACGTGGAAGGCTGGCGCGAGCACACGATCTACCCGGACATCGAAGCGACCGTGCGCGCGCTGCATGGTCGCGGCCACCGCCTGGCCGTGGTCACCGCCAAGAACGAGCCGCACGCGCGGCGCATCGTCGAGCACCTGCCGTTCGGCAGCCTGTTCGATGAAGTGATCGGTTCGACGCCGGACGGCTCGCGCAGCAGCAAGCCGCAGCTGGTCGGCGAGGCCCTGCTGCGCCTGCAGCTGCAGCCGGCGCAGTGCTGGATGATCGGCGACCGCCGCATGGACATCGAAGGCGCGCGCCATCACGGCCTGCGCAACGTGGGCGTGCTGTGGGGCTTCGGCGGCGAAGCCGAGCTGACCGAGGCCGGTGCCGGCCACCTGGCCCGCGAACCGGCGCAGTTGCTGGCCCTGCTGGCCTGAACTTTGGCGCTCCTGGTCGCCGGGCATGGCCCGGCGCTACCGGCTCAGGCTTCGGGGGTGAAGCCGGCCGGCTTTTCAGCGTCTTTCTCGAACAGGAACTTGACCAGCTCCGCTTCCAGCATCGCGCGGTGCTCCGGCTTGCGCGGCGACAGGCGGTTTTCGTTGATCAGCATGGTCTGGTGCGCCAGCCAGGCCGCCCAGGCCTGCTTGCCGATATGGTTGAACACGCGCTGGCCCAGGTCACCGGGATAGGGCACGAAGTCCAGGCCCTCGGCATCGCGTTGTTCGTACTGGCAGAAGACGGTTCGGGGCATGGCACTCACTCGTGGTTGCGGGGTTTGGTGGCTCTGCGTTTCGGCGCCTTCACCGGCGTGCCGTCCAGCAGCTTGCGGATCGGCGCGGGCAGGCCCAGCGCCGGAAGTTCGTCAGCGGCGACCCAGCGCAGCGCGGGTTCTTCCACGCGCAGGCCGCGCACCTGCCGCGACAATACCTGCAGGTGCAGCCGATAGTGGCTGAAAGTGTGCTGCAGCACCGGCAGTTCCTCGGCATCTTCCAGCGAACCGTCGACATGGGCGTCGAACCAGTCCTGCAGGTCGCTGCCGGCGTCGGCCTGCGGCAACGTCCACAGCTGCGCCCAGATGCCGGTGTCCGGGCGCTTCTGCAGCAGCACGCGCTGCTGGGCGTCACGCAGCAGCAGGGCCACGGCTTCGCGCTCGGGCAGGGTCTTGCCGGGTTTCGGCGTGGGCAGGTCGGCGGTGCGGCCTTCGCGGCGTGCCACGCAGTCTTCCTGCATCGGGCAGATCACGCAGGCCGGCTTGGCACGGCTGCACACGGTCGCGCCCAGATCCATCTGCGCCTGGGTGTAATCGGCCATGCGACCAGCCGGCACCTGCGCTACATGCGCTTCGGCCAGCGACCACAGCTGCTTCTCGATGGCCGGCAGGCCGGGGAAACCCTCGATGCCGTGATAGCGGCTGAGCACGCGCTTGACGTTGCCATCGAGGATCGCGAATGGGTCGTTCCAGGCCTGGCTGAGGATCGCGCCGGCAGTGCTGCGGCCGATGCCGGGCAGCGCGTGCAGGGCATCGAAATCGCGCGGCAGGTCGCCGTCGTGCAGCTCCACGCAGCGCTTGGCTGCGGCGTGCAGGTTGCGGGCGCGGGCGTAGTAGCCGAGTCCGGCCCACTGCGCCATCACCGCGTCGTTGCTGGCGGCGGCCAGGTCGGGCAGGGTCGGGAAGTGCTGCAGGAACCGCTGGAAATACGGGATGACCGTGGTCACCTGGGTCTGCTGCAGCATGATCTCCGACAGCCAGACCCGGTAAGGACTGCGCGGATGCTGCCAGGGCAGGTCGTGGCGTCCGTGGTCGTCGAACCAGTGCAGCAGGTGGGCGACGAAGCCGTCTGCGGGATCAGGTGCGGCGCTGGCGTGCGGCTGGCGGGGCATGGGTGTTCCGGAGAAGGGCGCAGCCACCCATGGGGTGGCTCTACTGGATTGCGGTGGCGCCACGCCATGCGTCGCGCGCAGGGCGGCAGAGCCACGCCATGCGTGGCTGCACGGCGTATCAGGCGCCCAGCGCTTCAGGCAGCAGGGCGTCGACGAAGGCTTCCGGATCGAACACGCGCAGGTCTTCCGGGCGCTCGCCGATGCCGGCGAAGCGGATCGGAATGCCGAACTCGCGGGCCAGGGCGAACACCACGCCGCCCTTGGCGGTGCCGTCCAGCTTGGTCACCACCAGGCCGGTCACCTTCACCGCGGCATTGAACTGGCGCAGCTGCGAGAGCGCGTTCTGGCCGGTGGTGCCGTCGATGACCATCAGCACTTCGTGCGGCGCGGTCTCGTCGATCTTGCCGAGCACGCGGCGGATCTTGCCCAGCTCGTTCATCAGGCCGGACTGGGTGTGCAGGCGACCGGCGGTATCGGCGATCAGCACCGAGGTGCCGCGTGCCTTGCCGGCCTGCAGGGCGTCGTAGGCGACCGAAGCGGCGTCAGCGTTCTGTCCCTGGGCGACCACGGCCACGCCGTTGCGCTCGCCCCAGGCCTGCAGCTGGGCCACGGCGGCGGCGCGGAAGGTATCGCCGGCGGCCAGCATCAGGCTGTGGCCCTCGTCCTTGAAGCGCTTGGCCAGCTTGCCGATGGTGGTGGTCTTGCCGACGCCGTTGACGCCGACGGTGAGCACCACGAAGGGCTTGGCGTTGCGGTCGATCACCAGCGGCTTGGCGACCGGCTGCAGGATCGCGATCAGTTCGCTGCGCAGCGCGGCGAGCAGCGCATTGGCATCGACGAACTCGCGCGACTTCATGCGCTTGCGCAGGCCCTCGACCAGGTCGGTGGTGGCGCCCACGCCGACGTCGGCGGTGATCAGTGCGGTTTCCAGCTCGTCCAGCAGATCGTCGTCGAGCTTGGGATTGCGCGAGAACAGGCCGCCGAAGCTGCGGGCGATGACGCTGTTGCGCAGGCGCTCGCGCCAGCCGGGCTTGCCGGCCGGGGCCGGGGCGGCATCGACCAGTACCGGCAGGTCCGTGGCAGGCGTGGCCGGCGCTTCGGCCGGGGTGACCGGGGCCAGCGGTGCAAGCACGGCGGCTGCAGCCAGGGCCTCGGCTTCGAAGTCCTCCGGGGCGATGACACGTTCCGGGGCCGGGGCAGGCGGCGCAGCGGCGACCGGCGGCTCGGGCGCTACGACAGGCGCAGGGGCGGTGACCTCGACGCTGGCCGGCGTGGCGACCGGCGCGGCCGGGGCTTCTTCGACCGGGGCAGCAGACGGGAACGCCGCCGCCAGCTCGTCAGCCGAGTAATGCTGGGTCTTGGGCACGTCCGGCGTGGCGGCGTCCTGGGGCTTCTTGCGGCGGAAAAAACTGAGCATTGGCAAAAGGCGCTGAAATCAGAGGGATATGCTACCACTCGGGCCCGTTGACCCGATGTGGACTCAAGGTTGCGCGTGCCGGGCCGTTAACCGGTCCGAGGGGCTGCGCAGGGTGGCCCGGAGACCGTCGATGAATGTGATGGAGACTGCGCTGTCCGGAATGCGTGCGGCCCAGCAGGGCGTGCAGGTGGCCGCACACAACGTGGCCAACCTCGCCACCCCGGACGCGCAGCGCCTGCAGTTGCAGCGCAGCCCGGTGGAGCAGGGCGGGGTGGAAACCACCGTCAATGCCACCGATCCGGACCCGACGGCGCCGCTCGGCGACCTGCTGGCAGCGAAAGCCGAGGTGGTGGCCTTCGCCGCCAATGCCACGGTAATCCGTAGCCAGGACCAGATGCTGGGCTCGCTGCTGGATCGGGAAGCGTAGGGCAGTCGAGCACGGCTCGACTCTACAAAAGCCTGTCACCGCCCGGTAGCGGCGGGGCCGGCCCCGCGCGCGCCCCCCCCGGCGCAGCCCCACCGGCGGCCCG
>NZ_JACVTV010000171.1:0-5386 GCF_016624625.1 Stenotrophomonas sp. S41
CACCCGCCCGGCCCACCACGAGAGACGAACCGACCAGCCCAGCCACGAGGGGCTGCGCCGTTGGCTGAAACCCAGTCGAGCAAGCTCGACTCTACGGAACAGGCTGTTACCCGCATGGGGCATGTGCCCACCACGACCGCATGCCATGCTGGCGCCCTTGATCCCTGCCAGCGAGAACGCCCGCATGACCACCATCATCGCCCCGCGCGTCCACGACATCGGCGGCCTGGAAGTGCGCCGCGCCGTGCCCACCCTGCAGGCCCGCTGCATCGGCTCGTTCGTGTTCGTCGACCAGATGGGCCCGGCGATCATGCACCCCGGCACCGCCATCGACGTGCGCCCGCACCCGCATATCGGCCTGGCCACCGTCACCTACCTGTGGTCCGGCGCCATCGGCCACCGCGACACGCTGGGCTCGGACCAGGTCATCCGCCCCGGTGACGTGAACTGGATGACCGCCGGCCGTGGCATCGCCCATTCCGAACGCACGCCGCCGCCGGATCGCGACCACGACAACCCGATCCACGGCATGCAGACCTGGGTCGCGCTGCCGAAGTCGCACGAGGAGATCGAGCCGGCGTTCTACCACCATGCCGCCGCCACCCTGCCCGAGCAGCGCCGCAATGGCGCGTGGCTGCGGGTGATCGCCGGCCGCGCCTATGGCGAGGAATCGCCGGTGAAGGTGTTCGCCGATACGCTCAACGTGGCCATCGACCTCGACCCGGATGCGGAGATCGACATCGACAACGGCCATCGCGAACGCGCGTTGTACATCCTCGAGGGCCAGGCCCAGCTGGATGGCGTAGACATCCCGGCCCAGCACCTGGTCATTCCCGAGGCCGGCGCCATTGGCCGCCTGCGCGCGAAGACGCCGGTGAAGGCAATGCTGTTCGGTGGCGAGCCGCTCGATGGCCCGCGCCACCTGTGGTGGAACTTCGTGTCCAGCTCCAAGGAGCGCATCGAACAGGCCAAGCACGATTGGGAAGCCGGGCGCTTCGGCACCATCCCCGGCGACGACAAGGAATTCATTCCGCTGCCGCAGTACTGAGGTCGAGGGCCGCGCGGTTGACGGCAGTCGAGCAAGCTCGACTCTACCCCGCGTGATGGTTACGGTTGTAACCGCAATTTGTGCGATCGCTCACGTTCCGTTAAGGTCGGGATGACCGTCCGTACACCTGCGGACGGCTTGGCATCCGGGGATGGGATGCCACCGCCACCGGCACGCCGGTGGAGCCTTACGACACGCCACCTTGGGGGATGCATGAAGTTCGCGCCTGTTCTGTTGTCGAGCCTGCTGTTTGCCGCGGCCCAGGCCGCCGCGCAGGCTCCGGTCGAGTGTCCGTCGCTGCCCGCCAGCAGCGGTCTGCAGTGGCAGGAGCAGGCACAAGCTGATTTCGTGGTGTGCCGGGCGGCCACCGCCGATGGCCGTGAAGTGCTGAGCCTGATGCTCAGCCAGCGCGATCCGGGCATTCCGCTCAGTCGTTCGCTGCGCCAGGAAAAGGGCAGCTTCGGCGGTGAATCGATGTACTGGTACCAGCCCGACCTGGGCGGCCAGCAGCCGCCGGGCTATGCCGAGCGGCGCATCAGCGTGATCAAGCTGGACAAGGGCCGCTATGCGCAGATCGCACTGTACCCGGGCAGCACCCAGGAACTGGGCAGCCTGCAGCAGCTGGCGCAGGGCATGAGCCTGACCCCGTCGGCCGTGGCCGACGGACGCTGAGCGGGCACGGGGATGACTGCCTGGCAGCATTCCCGCACTTCAACATTGATCGGTAGCGCCGGGCCATGCCCGGCGAACGGGCGCTTGCGCGCGACGCTGGGAAAGCCGCCGGGCGTGGCCCGGCGCTACCCCTCAGAAGCGGCCTTCCTGGAAATCGACGAAGGCCTGCATCAGTTCCTGCCGGGTGTTCATCACGAACGGACCATGGCGCATCACCGGCTCGCGCAGCGGGCGACCCGCCACCAGGATCAACCGTGCGCCTTCGCGCCCGGCCGACAGGTGCAGCTGTTCGCCGCCGCCCAGCACCGCCAGCTCCTGGCGCGCCACGTCACGTGCGGCATCCTGCTCACCCACCGTCACCCCACCCTCGAACACGTAGGCGAAGGCGTTGTGCCCTTCCGGCAGCGTATAGGTCCAGGCGCGGTCCGCGTCCAGGCTGATGTCCAGGTACAGCGGATCGGTGGCCGGCTGCGCGATCGGGCCGACGGTGCCGTCGACGCTGCCGGCGATCACTTTCACCTGCACGCCCTCGGCCGGCTGCACCACCGGAATGCGCTCGGGCGCGAACTCCTGGTACTTCGGGTCGGTCATCTTGTCGCGCGCCGGCAGGTTCACCCACAGCTGGAAACCGCGCATCTGCCCGCTTTCCTGCTCCGGCATTTCCGAATGGACCAGGCCGCGGCCAGCGGTCATCCACTGCACGCTGCCCGGGGTCAGCAGGCCTTCGTTGCCGTGGTTGTCGCGATGGCGCATGCGCCCGTCCAGCATGTAGGTGACGGTCTCGAAGCCACGGTGCGGGTGCTCCGGGAAGCCGGCGATGTAGTCCTCGGCACGGTCGGTACCGAATTCGTCCAGCAGCAGGAACGGATCGAGGTCGGGCAGCGACGGGCCGCCGATGACACGGGTCAGCCGCACGCCGGCACCGTCGGAGGTGGGCATGCCACGGATGGTGCGCTGCACGCGGACCGGTTCGGGAAGGCTCATGGCGACTCCTGTTGGATGGATGCCAGTGAAGATGGACGCCGCACGCCGCAACGCCAATGGGCGGCGCCGCAACCGATTGTTCCATCGCTGGTGTTCGCCGCGCGTCATGTCCGCCGCGCGGCGGCGCCTGCGTTGTGTTCGACCAAAGTACTACCGCAGAAAGGTTCCGTACCGATTGACCGTGCACAGGTCACGCGGGACCCTTTGAACATCTTTCCGGGAGAGAGCACCTCATGAAAGGGTTTTCCAAAATAGGCTGGGCGGCCCTCGCCCTGCTCGGCGCATTCTGTCTGGGCACCGTGGCCCTGCGCCGCGGCGAACACATCAACGCATTGTGGATCGTGGTCGCCGCGGTATCGCTGTATCTGGTGGCCTACCGCTTCTACAGCCTGTTCATCGCCGACAAGGTGATGCAGCTCGATCCGACCCGGGCGACCCCGGCGGTGATCAACAACGATGGCCTGGACTACGTCCCGACCAACAAGCACGTGCTGTTCGGCCACCACTTCGCCGCCATCGCCGGTGCAGGCCCGCTGGTCGGCCCGGTGCTGGCCGCGCAGATGGGCTACCTGCCCGGCCTGCTGTGGCTGGTGGTGGGCGTGGTACTGGCCGGCGCGGTGCAGGACTTCGTGGTCCTGTTCCTGTCCAGCCGCCGCAACGGCCGTTCGCTGGGTGACCTTGTGCGAGAGGAAATGGGCCAGGTGCCCGGCACCATCGCCCTGTTCGGCGCCTTCCTGATCATGATCATCATCCTGGCGGTGCTGGCGATGGTGGTGGTCAAGGCGCTGGCCGAAAGCCCCTGGGGCATGTTCACGGTGATCGCGACGATGCCCATCGCGATCCTGATGGGCGTGTACATGCGCTACATCCGCCCCGGCAAGATTGGTGAGATTTCGGTGGTCGGCCTGATCCTGCTGCTGGCCGCGATCTGGTTCGGCGGCAAGGTGGCGGCCGACCCGACCTGGGGTCCGGCGTTCACCTTCACCGGCACCCAGATCACCTGGATGCTGATCGGCTATGGTTTCGTCGCCTCGGTGCTGCCGGTGTGGCTGCTGCTGGCCCCGCGCGACTACCTGTCCACCTTCCTGAAGATCGGCACGATCATCGCCCTGGCCATCGGCATCCTGGTGGTCATGCCGGAACTGAAGATGCCGGCGCTGACCCAGTTCGCCGCCAGCGGCGACGGCCCGGTGTGGAAGGGCGGCATGTTCCCGTTCCTGTTCATCACCATCGCCTGCGGCGCGGTGTCCGGCTTCCATGCCCTGATCTCCTCGGGCACCACGCCCAAGCTGCTCGCCAATGAATCGCACATGCGCTACATCGGCTACGGCGGCATGCTGATGGAATCGTTTGTGGCAGTGATGGCGCTGGTCGCCGCCTCGATCATCGATCCGGGCATCTACTTCGCGATGAACAGCCCGGCGGCGGTGATCGGTGCCGATGCGGCCTCGGCGGCGCACTTCATCACCAACACCTGGGGCTTCACCATCAGCCCGGAACAGCTGACCGCCACGGCGGCGGCCATCGGTGAACCGACCATCCTGCATCGCGCCGGTGGCGCACCGACGCTGGCGGTGGGTATCGCGCAGATCCTGCACGAAGCGATCCCGAGCAGCAGCGACGCGATGATGGCCTTCTGGTACCACTTCGCGATCCTGTTCGAAGCGCTGTTCATCCTGACCGCGGTCGATGCCGGTACCCGTGCCGGTCGCTTCATGCTGCAGGACCTGCTGGGCAACTTCATCCCGGCGCTGAAGAAGACCGAGTCGTGGACGGCCAACATCATCGGCACCGCCGGCTGCGTGGCGCTGTGGGGTTACCTGCTGTACACCGGCGTGGTCGATCCGTTCGGCGGCATCCAGACGCTGTGGCCGCTGTTCGGCATCTCCAACCAGATGCTGGCCGGTATCGCGCTGATGCTGGGCACGGTGGTGCTGTTCAAGATGAAGCGTGACCGCTACGCGTGGGTGACCGCGGTTCCGGCCGTGTGGCTGCTGATCTGCACCACCTATGCCGGCTTCATCAAGATCTTCGACAGCAACCCGGCGCAGGGCTTCCTGGCCCAGGCGCACAAGTACCAGGCGGCGATCGCCAGCGACACGATCACCGCGCCGGCCAAGTCGGTGGCGCAGATGCAGCAGATCGTGGTCAATGCCTACGTCAACACCAGCCTGACCGCGCTGTTCCTGCTGGTGGTGGGTGCGGTGCTGGTGTACTCGATCAAGACCATCCTGGCGGCCCGCCGCAATCCGCAGCGCAGCGACCGCGAGACCCCGTACGTGGCGCTGAAGCCGCACGAAATGGTGGATCTGTAATGAGCACGCAACTGGTTCCCGTCGGCCAGTACCAGACGCACCGCCGCATCTGGCGGCGCCTGGTGCAGACCGCACGGCTGTGCTGTGGGATTCCTGATTACGACAACTACGTCCGGCACATGCTGGAGAAGCATCCGGATCAGGAACCGATGGACTACAAGACGTTCTTCCGCGAACGGCAGGAAGCGCGCTACGGCGGTCGCAACGGCGGTCGCTGCTGTTGAGGTTCTGGGTGGGTGCCGGGCTTGCCGCCCGGCGCCCGCCGATTCAACAGCAGGTGCAACTGCAAGAGCGTCGGCTCTGGGTTTCTGTTTGTTTGGCGGGGCGGTGTCGGATTGCGGGGACGCCGCAAGTACGTCCCTGTAGG
>NZ_JACVTV010000172.1:0-5361 GCF_016624625.1 Stenotrophomonas sp. S41
TGGGCTCACGGTTCTGGCGGCCCGCGGGGGGCGCGCGCGGGGCCGGGCCGGGCGCTACCACTACCTTGCTCAGCCCTTCTGGCTGACGGCCACGCTGCCGAGGATCAGGCCGCCGGCAATCAGCATCTGCAGGGTCACCGGCTCGCCGAGGAACAGCCACGCGAACGCCGCGCCGAACAGCGGGATCAGATAGGTCACCGTCGACGCGCGCGAGGGGCCGATGCGGCCGATCAGGCGGTAGAACATCAGGAAGGCCAGGCCGGTGCAGGCCACGCCGAGTGCGATCGCTGCGCCCCAGGCTTTGCCCGGGATCACCGCCTGCGGCCAGTGGGTCACTGCCATCGGCAGCATCCACAACGAAGCGCAGCCCAGCGTCGCCGCCGCTGCAGCGGCCGACGGCAGGCCGGTCATGTGCCGCTTCACCAGGTTCACGCCCAGCCCGTACAGCAGCGAGGCCGCAGCACCGGCCAGCACGGCCATGCCGATGCTCAGGCCCGACACCTTGGCAGTGGCCAGCACCACCACGCCGGCAAAGCCGACCAGCAGTGCACTGGCGCGGCGCACGCCGATCTTCTCGCCGAAGAACAGGAAGGCGATCAGCGCAGCAAACAGCACGGTCATCGCGTTGCAGATCGCGCCGATGGCCGCCGGTGCCTGCTCGGCCGAATAGGCGAACAGCACGAACGGCAGCGCCGAGTTGATCAGGCCGATCGGGGCCAGCCACAGCCAGCGGCGCGGCGGGAACTGCGCACGGGCGCGCCACAGGAACGGCATCAGCACCAGCGCGCCCAGCACCAGACGGACTTCGACCAGCGCGAACGGGCCGAACGAAGGCACCGCCACGCGCATGAACAGGAACGAGCAGCCCCAGATCGCGCCCAGCAGGGTCAATTCCAAGGGGGTGCGCCAATCGCGTTCTGCCACCTGCGGTACCGCGTTCATGCCCTGCCTCCGTCCTGCGCCTGCGCTGTATCTGGGCCGACAGGATCATCCGCAGACGCCCGCTGCACAAGCGCGTAGTATCGCTGCCAGCCACAAATGTGGTTTGAGGCTCGACATGCAGCTACGCCCTTCCCTGCTCCCCGCGCTGGCCGTGTTCGCGGTGGCCGCGCGCCACCAGAACTTCGCCCAGGCCGCGCTGGAGCTGCACCTGACCGCCAGCGCGGTCAGCCACCACGTGCGCCGCCTGGAGGAGGTGCTGGAGGTGCGCCTGTTCCTGCGCCACGCGCGCGGCGTGCGCCTGACCGCCGAGGGCCGGCAGCTGGCCGACGCCGCCAGCGCCGCCTTCACCGATGTCGCCGCCGTGGCCCACCACCTGCAGCCGGACGCCGACAGCGTGCCGCTGCGGATCGCCACGCTGCGCTCGCTGTCCTACTGCTGGCTGCTGCCACGCCTGCCGCGCTTCACCCAGGCCCATCCGCACATCCGCATCGAACTGCACACCGGCAGCGGCCTGGACCGCTACGACGAGAACGGCCCCGAGGTCGGCATCCGCTACGGCCTGGGCCAGTGGCCCGGCCTGCATGCGCAGCACCTGATGGACGACAGCCTGTTCCCGGTGGCCTCGCCGGCGCTGCCCGGCGTGGAAGCGCTGCAGGATCCGGCGCGCATCGCCGAGCTGCCGCTGCTGACCGATCTCTCGCCGCAGGGCTGGCGCGACTGGTTCCGCCATGCCGGCGTGCGGCCGCCCTCGCCCTTGCCGCCGATGCACACGTTCGCCGACAGCACCGATGCGATGCGCGCGGCGGTGTACGGCATGGGCGCGGTGCTGGCGCGCACGCATGTGGCCCAGCCCTACCTGCAGCGCTATGAAGTGGTGCGCCTGCCTGGCCCGGCACTGAAGGCGCGCTATGCCTACTACGTGGTGCATGCCGAAGCGCAGCCACCCAGCCCGGCGGCGCGGCTGTTCATCGATTGGCTGCTGACCCAGGCGCAGGACGAACGCACGCCCATTCCGGCCCTGCCCGACAGCCTGCTCGGCCGCCCGCCCACGGCCGGCTGACTGCACCGTCACCCGGTCTTTGCCCACCGCTGGCTAGGCTGCAGGCAACCCCACACCGTGTACCTGCCATGGCAATGCTGCGACTGCGCATCACCGGAACCGAAGACGACGCCCGCGCCATCAGCGATCTGCTGCTGGGCCTGGACGGCATCGAACATGTCGAAGAAACGGACGACCTGATGCCGCACATGGATGACGACGACTCCAGCTCGGCCGGGCTGTCCGATGACATCGGCCCGGGCATCCACGAACTGGAAGTGGAAGTCGGCAACGAAAGCACCGCGCAGAAGGTACGCGATGCGGTGCAGGAGCTGGCGCTGGAACTGGATGTGTTCGTCGAGTACGAGACCGACGAGGGCTGAGGGCTCGCCGGGCATGGCCCGGCGCTACCACTGCACTGAGGCTCGCCGGGCATGGCCCGGCGGTATCCCCTGCGTTCGATCACGCCTTGCGACGGCGCCTGCGCAACCACGCGCGGATGCCCCAGCCGGCCAGCAGCGCCACGATGGCGACCGGCAGCAGGGCCGCAACCGCACGGATCAGGAATGCGACGCTGAGGCTGAGGATGTTGCCCGATTCACTCAGCGCTTCACCGATCTCACTGCGGCTGCGCTGGCCCGAAGTCGTATCGAAGTGCAGCGTCACCAGCTGGGTATCGATGCGACGGCGCTGCTGCGCGGCATCCTTGTTGGCCTGCTCCACGCCCGCTTCGATTTCCGACAGGCGCGTGGTGATCGCCATCAGTTCCTCGATCTTCAGATCCTTGCGGTCCTGGTAGGACAGCAGGCGGGCGTGTTCCTTTTCCAGCCGGGCCTTGGTCAGCGCGGTGTCGGCCACCTGCTGGGCCAGATCCTCGGCGCGGGTATTGCGCGCCTGGACCTGCCCGCCTTCACCGGCCAGGCCGATCAGCGGCTCCACGCCCTTCGGCGCGATGCGCACCTTGACCTCGCCACTGGGGCGCTCGCCGCTGCGCTGGTCGACTTCCAGCACGGCACAATCACCGAACTTCGCACCCTGGCAGGCCTGCGTGACCTGCTGGATGCGCGACGCGATCTGCGTGGCTTCCAGCTGTACCTGCACATCGTGCTCGTAGGCGAGGAACGCGCCGTCCGGTGAGGCCACCGCCTCGGCCGCGGCACCGCCAGCGGAGGCGGCGTGGTCGCCCTGCACCGCGCAGCCCGCGAGCGCGGCTGCGAGAGCGAGGGCTGCCAGCCCGCCTCGCGTGCTGAATCTGCTTCTTCCGTGAATCTGCATGGGGTCGCCCTCCGGGGCGCTGGGAGTCCTGCCAGCGCCCATGGTAATCCTATGGCAGGGGGACAAAGCGCCCCGCGCGGCCTATGCTCGGGGATTGATCCCAGTACAGGAACGCCGATGCGCCCGCATCTCCTTGCCCTTGCCCTGGTCGCCGCCCTGGCCGGTTGCCAGCCGGCCGACGCCCCGACCAACGGTTCCACCCCGGCCGCCAGCCAGCAGGCCGGCGATGCGGCGGTCGACACCGCCTTCGCTGACCTGTCCAAGCGTGCGCTGGACACCTGGATGCAGCTGTCCCCGGTCAGCGCGACGCAGATCGGCGACCACCGCTATGACAGCGAGATCGACGACCTGAGCGCGGCCGGCCAGCAGAAGACCGTGGCGGCCTACAAGGGCCTGCTCGCCGAACTGGACAAGATCGACGTGGCCAAGCTCGGCCGCGAGAACCAGGTCGATGCGGCGATCCTGCGCAACCAGCTGCAGTCGGAAATCTGGAACAGCGACGTGCTGCAGTCCGGCAAGTGGGACCCGCAGGTCTACAACGGCCTGGCCGGCAGTGCCCTGTACGGCCTGATGGCGCGCGAGTTCGCACCGCTGCCCGACCGCCTGAAGTCGGCCACCGCGCGCATGGAAAAGCTGCCGGCGATCTTCGCCCAGGCCCGCGAGAACCTGGACCCGGCACGCGTGCCGAAGATCCACGCCGAGACGGTGGCCAAGCAGAACAAGGGCATCCTCAGCATCGTCGATACCTTCATCACCCCGCACATCGGCGAACTGCCGCAGGCCGACCAGCAGCGCCTGCAGGCCGCCATCGACGGCCTGAAGAAGGCCGTGGACGAGCAGCAGACCTGGCTGGACAAGACCCTGGTGCCGAACGCCAAGGGTGACTTCCGCATCGGTGCTGAAAAGTACGACCAGAAGCTGAAGTTCGCGCTGAACTCCTCGCTGTCGCGCCAGGAGATCGGTGAGCGTGCGCGCGCCGAACTCAAGCGCGTGCGCGAGGATATGTACGGCATCGCGCAGACCGTGCTGAAGGACAAGCCGGGCGCGCCGGAAATGCCGGCGCAGCCGACCGACGAGCAGCAGCAGAAGGCCATCGAAGCCGCGCTGGAACTGGCCTACGCCGACAAGCCGGCGCGCGACAAGGTGGTCGACGATGCCAAGGCCGCGCTGGAGCAGTCCACCGCGTTCGTGCGCGAACACGACCTGATGACCCTGCCCGATGCGCCGGTCGACATCATCCTGATGCCGGAATTCCAGCGCGGCGTGGCCGTGGCCTACTGCGATTCGCCGGGCCCGCTGGACAAGAACCTGAAGACCTTCTACGCCGTCTCGCCGATTCCGGACGACTGGAATGACAAGCAGGTCGACTCGTTCCTGCGTGAGTACAACTCGCGCATGATCCACCTGCTGAGCATCCACGAAGGCACCCCGGGCCACTACCTGGAAGGCTGGCACTCGGCCAAGTTCCCGTCGACCCTGCGTGCGGTGCTGCGTTCGGGCCTGTTCGCCGAAGGCTGGGCGGTCTACACCGAGCGCATGATGCAGGAGCAGGGTTACCTCAACAACGACCCGCTGTTCCACCTGGTGCAGCTGAAGTTCTACCTGCGCACGATCTCCAACGCGATCCTTGACCAGGGCGTGCACGTGGACAACTGGGACCGCGAGAAGGCGATGCACCTGATGACCCACGACGCGTTCCAGCAGGAAAGCGAAGCGTCGGGCAAGTGGGTGCGCGCGCAGCTGACCTCGGCGCAGCTGCCGACCTACTTCGTCGGTGCTCAGGAACACTTCGACACCCGCAAGGCGATGCAGGACAAGTTGGGCGACAAGTTCAACCTGAAGGCGTACCACGACCAGATGCTGTCCTACGGCGCGCCGCCGGTGCGCTTCGCACGCCAGCTGATGCTGGACCAGCCGATCGAGTGATTGGTTTGATGTGAGATGGAAATGGAACGGCCCGGGGAGACCCGGGCCGTTTTTTATGTTCGGCGATCCTGGATGGGGTTCATCCACGCATGGCGTGGATCTACGGCCTCCCGATGGTGGGTGCGGACCGTTGGTCCGCACTGCGGATGGGTTCATCCACGCATGGCGTGGATCTACTG
>NZ_JACVTV010000173.1:0-5305 GCF_016624625.1 Stenotrophomonas sp. S41
CTTCGGCTTCGGCTTCGGCTTCGGCTTCGGCAGGTGCAGGGCGCAGCCCTGTAAAGAAAAACCTTCCCTCAGCCGTCGCCCTGGATGCCACCCGGCACGTGCGAGGGATCGCGCCAGCGCCGCACCGTGCGCTGGAAGAACAGGTTGTTCGGCAGCTGCAGCACCGTGCCCTCGTGGCCGTTGCCGCTTTCCTGCAGCGTCGTGTAGATCAGGTTCACGTCGATCACCCGGCCCTTCAGGCCCGGCTTCTCGCCGTTCTCCAGCACCTCGATGTAGTCATGCAGGCGGAACGGGCGCGTGGTGAAGATCAGCAGCGTGCAGAAGATGTTGGACAGCACGCTCCACGCCGCGAAGAACGCCACCGCACCCACCGCGGCAAAACCGGTGAAGGCCGTCCACAGCACCGAGGGCGAAGCACCCAGCAGGCTGAGGATGTACAGCAGCGCGCTGAAATAGACCACGAAGCTGGTGATCCGGCGCGCGCCCATCGCCATCTCCGGCGGCAGCGTGTAGTGCTCGGCGAAGCGGCGGATCAGGCGGCGGGCAAGCACCCGCAGCAGCCAGGCGACCACCAGTACCAGCACGATCTGCAGGGCGATGCCGATGTAGTGCAGCCACGGGTGGCTCCAGGCGGGCAGGTGGTCTTTCAGCGACAACATCATGGGGCGACAGCATCTGGCGTTAACGACCCTTGATGTTACCCGGCGCGTGCCGGGGTTTCGACCGATCCGGACCAGGCTACGCAGACCAGGGCCTGGCGATGCTGATGCACGCAGGCCTGGCCGCTGTCCGGGCGCAGCTGCAGCGACAGGTCCAGGGCCTGCAGCACGACGCAGGCGACGATCACCAGCAGGGCGGCGCAGGAGGGGCTGGACATGGCAGGACTCCGGGAATTATCACCAAGGACCCTGCATGGATGCAGCCAGCACCGAAAAGGTTGCAATGCGGTTGCCGTCAATCGGGCTTAAACCTTTTTCCGGGTCGCCGCATCCAAGCGATATGCTCGACACCACCATGCCCGCGCTGCCTGCCGCCAACGACGCCGTCGACGATCCCGCCCTGGTGCGGGCCGCGGCCGCCGGCGACATGGCGGCCTATGAACAGCTCTACCGGCGCCACTCGCCGCGTGTGTTCGCCGTGCTGTGGCGGCTGTGTGGCGGCCAGCAGGCGCGCGCCGAGGATGCGCTGCAGGAAGCCTTCCTGCAGGCCTGGAAGGCGCTGCCGGGGTTCCGCTTTGAAAGCAGCCTGGCCACCTGGCTGCACCGGTTGGGGGTGAACGCGGCGCTGATGGAACTGCGCGGGCGCGCCGCCGGGCAGGACCACGACAGCCTCGATGATGTCGACGGCGGCCTGCAGGAGCTGGCCGTGCACGATCGCTGCGCCGGCACCGAGCGCGACCTGGAGCGCGCGCTGGCGACGCTGCCTCCACGCGCCCGTGCGGTGCTGGTGCTGCACGACATCGAGGGCTGGAAACACCAGGAGATCGCCGAACAGCAGCAGATGGCCGTCGGCAGTTCCAAGGCACAGCTGCACCGCGCGCGTGGCCTGTTGCGCGCGCGTCTGGGAGACATGACATGAGTACCCACGAAACCGATCACGACCACGACCCCGATCTGCAGGCGCGGCTGCGCGCGCTGCCCGACCAGCGCATGCCCCCGGCCGATGGCTGGGCACGCCTGGCGGCGCAGCTGCCGCCACGCGAATCCGCACCCGTCGCGGTGGAGCACGCGGATAACGTCGTCGCCCTCCCGCAGCGCCGCCGTCTGCGCGCGTGGCTGCCGCTGGGCGCGGCGCTCGCCGCCAGCCTGGCCGTCTATGCCGTGGCACCGTGGCGACAGGCGCCGATGCAGGCACCGGCGCCATCGACCCTGCAGCTGCAGGCGGCGGCCATGACCGAGCAGTACCAGCAGGCCGTGGCATCGCTGCCCGGTGGCCGCGCGGCGGCCTGGCAGCCGGCCCTGCACGAACTGGATGAAAGCGCGGCACAGATCCGTGCCGCGCTGGCGCAGGATCCGCGCGCACCGCACCTGCTTGGACAGCTCAAGCGTACCTACGCGCTGCGGCTGGAATTGACCCGGCAGGCGGCGCAGGCCGCCGCGGCCGGAATGACAACCTGAGGAGACACCCCATGCGATCCCTTTTTCCGCTCTGCGCTGCGTTGCTGCTGTTGCCCTCGCTGGCCCTGGCCGACACCCGCGTCGATGAGCGCCATACCCTGGCCAGTGGTGGCCGCATCGAGCTGAGCAACGTGGCCGGCAAGGTCACCGTGCGCGGCTGGGACCGCAACGAGGTGCAGCTGACCGGCAGCCTCGGCGATGGCCTGCAGCTGCGCCAGGAAAAGAGCGCCAACCGCGTGCGCTGGGAAGTGGAGTATCCGCGCCGCCACACCAGCGGCACGGCGACGCTGGTGCTGAATGTCCCGCGCGCGTCGGAACTGCTGCTGAGCACGGTCAGTGCCGACCAGGACATCAGTGGCATCGACGTGCGCCGGCTGCAGGCCGATACGGTCAGTGGCAGCCTGACGGCGGCCGGACGCAGTGGCGACAGCAAGCTCAATACGGTCAGTGGCAACGTCATCGCCAAGCTGCAGACGCCGCGCCTGGATGTGAACACGGTCAGCGGTCGCATCGAGGCCGGTGGCGGCGTGTCTGGGGATATTGGTGCGCAGACGGTGTCTGGTCGGGTCGGCGTGGATGCCGGCCGCGTCCAGCGCCTGGCGGTGGAGACGGTCTCGGGCAGCATCGATCTGTCCACTTCCGGCCTGGCGCCGGGGGGCCGCATCAACGTCGAATCGGTCAGTGCGTCGGTGAACCTGCGGTTGCCGGTCAAGGTCTCGGCACAGCTGTCGGTGAACAGCTTCGCCGGCTCGATCAACAGTGATGCCGGCACGGTGGAGCGGCCGCGCTATGGGCCGGGCAGCAGCCTGGACACGAAGCTGGGTGGCGGTGATGGTGACATCCGCATCCAGTCGCATTCGGGCAGCGTGCGGGTCAGCCTGGACCGCTGAGCGCGGCCCGGCAGGCCGCGGCGGCAGCGCCGCCGCGGTCAGGGTGGGTCAGCTGGCTTTCTTCAGCGCCCAGGTGGTGCCAAGCACTTCGATCTTGCCACCGCTCTTGCGGAACGCGGCCAGATCGGACGCAATCGAATCGCTGCTGACCGTGGTGCTGGCGGCCGCGCCCTTGCGTTCGCTGCGGATGCTGTTGGTAGCCTTCGCGGGGGTCTTTGCCTTGCGGGGCATGGTTGCTCCTGTCAGGTGGAAGGGGAGGAAAGCGACCAGGCATCGGCCTGGCGCAGGTAATCCTGCCGCTCGCGGCGGCAGTCGTCGCCACCCATCGAAAACTGGCGGCAGATCGCCGGGCGCTGCGAATAGATCGTGCAGCGCAGGTGATAGGGATCGATCGCCGCGCACCAGCCCTCGTCATTGCGCGCCATCACGGCACGGCCGTGCCTGTCGCGCGAGGTATACTGGCGGGGCACGTCGTCGCCGGCCTGCAGCAGCACGGGCAACCGGCAACAGACCGCGTCACAACGGCGGCAGTCGATGGGTGCAGGTGTTTCGTCAGGTTGTGCGGCCACGGGGGCCAGGCGGGTGCCCAAAGCGGGTCTCGATGGCGGCTCGGGTAGTACGCGGACCATGAACGAGCCAGAAGGCATGGCCGCAAGGCCCGCGAGGCGGGCCGGGCCCTACCCGGGTACACACACCGGCGCAGCCGGCGGAAGGTAGAGCCCTATCAAGCCTACCGAGGGTAGCAAACTCCGCGTAACGTTTTGTTAATCCCGGCTGGCTGCCGCGAGCGCAAGGCCCTGGACGACGCCCAGCGAGGGCTCGCCGTGGACCATGCGGGCGCCCGGGAAGGCCTCGGCGGTGGCCTGCCGCAGGTAGCCGGCGCGGGACATGCCGCCGGTCAGGAACACCGCATCCGGGTCGCCGCCGATGTCGCTGCGGACCTGGGCCAGCAGCTCGCGGATCTGTGTCAGGTAACCCGAGGCGGCCGTGGCCAGGCCTTCGGTGCTGCTGTCGGCGTGCAGGTCGCGGGCGATGTAGTCCAGCGTGCTGCGATGGCTGGGGCTGCTGCTCAGGGCGATCTTGGCGCGTTCGACGTCGCGGTACAGGCGCGCGGTATTGCCGGTGTCCTGCAGCGCCTGCAGGCGCGAACCCCACGGGTCGTCGACATGGTCGTACTTGTGCTGGCGGAAATCGCGCTGGCGGGTCATGTCCTGCACGGTGGCCGCTTCCACGTAGTGGTGGGCGGGCACGCGGGTGACGCCACGGCCGAACAGCGGCATGTAGCTGGACAGGCTCAGCGACAGGTCGATATCGGTACCGCCGCGGGCGATACCCCAGGCGCGATGGATGCGCGGGGCGGCATCGCCACCCACTTCGGCGTGGGCGATGTCGGTGGTACCACCGCCGATGTCGACGATGACGGCCTGGTGCCGCTCACGGCTTTCGGCGTGGTAGTGCATGGCCGCCGCGGCTGGTTCCTCGAGGAAATCGATCTGGTCGAAGCCGGCCTGGGTGGCGGCCTCGCGCAGGATGTCCAGTGCCTGGTCGTTGCCGGCGGCGCCGATCGAGCTGCGGAACTGCACCGGACGGCCGAGCAGGGCCGCGCGCAGCGGCTGGCCGAGCTGGGCGCTGGCGGTCAGGCGGATGTGTTCGAGGATGTGCGCGGCGATGCCGGTGATGGTCTGCCGCGCGCGCGGGTGCAGGTTGTAGCCGAGCATCGACTTCGGGCTCTGCACCAGGTTGCCTTCGTGTTCCTCGAAATAGGCTTCCAGGGCGTCATCGCCGTAGATGGCGTTCTGCAGCAGGTCACTGGCGCTGCGTTCCTTGCCGGCGCGGGCTTCCATCCATTCGCGGCGCAGGGCGCGCAGGGCTTCGCGGCGCAGTGCCTGCGGGGTGCGTTCCTGGCCGGCGGCGCGGGCGGCACGCGCTGCGCTGTCGATCATCTGCTGCAGTTCGTGTTCCTGGCCGGCATCGAGCTGGAAGTCGTCCGGATCGGGCACCACGCCGGGGAAATACACGCTGGTGCGGAACTGTTCCGCTTCGCCGAAGCGGATCGGCAGCAGCTGTCCATCACGGACGATGGCGGCGGCGGAGTTGCTGGTACCGAAGTCGATGCCAAGGCGCATGGGGAGGTCCGGGGGCGGGCGGGGGCCGCGCACTCTGCTGCAGTTCGCTTCTTCCTGCAAGTTCCCGCTCTGCTTCGGATGGGTTCAGCGCCTCCCTGCTCCGTGTTCAGCCGAGGGGACGGCCGGAGCAGGACACGCCGTGAACCCATCCATGGGGGCTCGTAGGCGCCCC
>NZ_JACVTV010000174.1:0-5245 GCF_016624625.1 Stenotrophomonas sp. S41
CCTTGGGGTTTGTTGGGGGGGGGGGGGGGGGGGGGGGGGGCCGCCCCGGGGCCGCCACTACCCATTGTTCCAGACCAAGTGGTAGTGCCGGCCGCTGGCCGGCAAACCACGATGCAATCAGCCGCGGGCGAGCGCCAGCAGCCGCTCGGCGATCCGCTCCAGTGGCACCTGCTCTTCGGCCGCACCCAGCTTGAACGCGGAACCGGGCATGCCCCAGACCACGCTGGTGGCTTCGTCCTGCACCAGGGTCGGGGCGCCGGCCTGGCGCATTTCCAGCAGGCCGCGTGCGCCGTCGTCGCCCATGCCGGTGAGGATGGCGCCGATGGCATTGCCAGCGGCGGCCTGCGCCAACGAGCGGAACAGCACGTCTACCGCCGGCTTGTGCCGGTTCACCGCAGGGCCGTCATCCACGCGGCAACGCCAGCGCGCACCGTCACGGATGATACGCAGGTGCTTGCCGCCGGGCGGCAGGTAGGCATGGCCGGGCAGCACGGCTTCGCCGTCGGTGGCCTCGCGCACGGCCATCGCCGAGTGGCGGTCCAGGCGTTCGGCGAAGGCGGTGCTGAAGCTGGCCGGCAGGTGCTGGGTCATCACCACGGCCGGGGCATCCGCCGGCAGGCCTTCCAGCACCACACGCAGTGCTTCGGTGCCGCCGGCCGACGAGCCGATCGCAATCAGGCGGTCGGTCGTGCGGAACTGCGGCGCGGCCGGACGCACGGACGGCGCGGCATCCAGGATGAGCTTGGGTGCGGCGGTGCGCACCAGTGGGCGCACGCGTGAGCGGGCGGCCATCTTGACCTTGGCGATGATCTCATCGGCGTAGGCCTGCAGGCCGCGCGACACATCGAGCTTGGGCTTGGAAACGAAATCGACCGCACCCAGGGCCAGCGCCTGCAGCGTGGTGTCGGCGCCGCGCTCGGTCAGCGAGGAGATCATCACCACCGGCAGCGGATGCAGGCGCATCAGATTTTCCAGGAACGCCAGGCCGTCCATGCGCGGCATTTCCACGTCCAGGGTGATCACGTCCGGGGCCAGGCGCTTGATCTTCTCGCGTGCGAGCAGCGGATCGGCGGCGGTGCCGACCACGTCGATGCCCGGATCGCTGGAGAGGATCTCGGTGAGCATCTGCCGTACGACGGCGGAGTCGTCGACGATCAGGACCCGGCAGGGGGCGTTGCCGGGCAGGCTCATTCGAACAGCTCCACGCCGCCGGTGACCGGGGCCTTGGACAGGCGCGCACGCACGGCCGATTCGGTCGCGGCCACTTCGGCTTCATGGGCGTGCGGCAGGCGCTGCACCACCACGCGGCCGGTATCGGCGAAGAACCAGATCTTGCGCGGATGGATGCCGCACAGGTCCTCGGCGATGATCGGGATGTGCTCGGCCTGCAGGTACTGGCGCACGAACTCTGCGTTGCGCGTGCCGACCGGATTGCTGGTGAAGCCCTTCAGCACGTTGGCGCCGCCGAACACCTTGGCCTCGATGCGCTTGCGGTGCGCGCCGCGCTTGAGCATGTCGTTGATGAGCAGTTCCATCGCATAGCTGCCGTAGCGCGCGGGCGCGCCGTCGCCGGCGTTGCCTTCGGGCAGCAGGAAGTGGTTCATGCCGCCGATCTTCAGCACCGGGTCGCGCAGGCAGGCGGCCACGCAGGAGCCCAGCGTGGTGGTCAGCGCAGTGGTGTCATCGACCACCAGGTACTGGGTCGGCAGCAGTTTGGCCGCGACAGTCTTGAACCGCGCGTCCTGGTATCGCATCACGTCGTCGGTGCGCAGCGAGGCATTCATGCACCGGCCCCCTGTGCGCGGCGGTACAGCGTGCGGCCGCAGGGCTGGATCAGGTCGGCGGCGTGCAGGTAGTTCTCCGAATGGCCGGTGTAGAGCAGGCCGTCATCGTTGAGGTGATGCACCAGGCGGCCGAGGATGGCGCGCTGGGTCGGCTTGTCGAAGTAGATCATGACGTTGCGGCAGAACAGCGCGTCGAACGGACCACCGACGTCGTAGCGCGGGGCCAGCAGGTTCAGCGGGCGGAAGTCGATCAGCTCGCGCAGGGCGGGCAGCACCCGGCACTGGCCCTCGTTGGGGCCGCTGCCGCGCTGGAAGTAGCGACGGCGCAGGTCCGGGTCGAGATTGGTGACGCGGTCGATGTTGTAGACGCCGCGGCTGGCGGTGGCCAGCACCTGGGTGTCGACATCGGTGGCGACGATGCGCACCGGCGGCTTCAACGTACCGAACGCCTCGCAGGCGGTGATGGCCATGGAGTAGGGCTCCTCACCGGTGGACGCGGCACACGACCACAGCAGCAGCGGGCTGCGGCTGGAGCGCTGCTGCAGCTCCTCGCGCAGCTTGTCGAAGTGGTGCGGCTCGCGGAAGAACGAGGTGAGGTTGGTGGTCAGCGCGTTGGTGAACGCCTGCCACTCATCGCCGCCGTCCTGTTCCAGATGGTCCAGGTACTGCTGGAAGCTGCGCATGCCCAGGGTACGCAGGCGGCGCGACAGGCGGCCGTACACCATGTCGCGCTTTGCCGGCGCCAGGGCGATGCCCACGCGCTGGTAGATCAGGTCGCAGACACGGCGGAAATCACGGTCGGCGAATTCGAATTCGCGGGGGCCGGTGACGATGGGAGTGGGACTGTTCACGGGGGACGTGTCCATCGGCGGGGGCGGCGGCCGAAGCCGCCACCGGGATCAGAATTCCTGCCAGTCGCCGTCGCTGGGGGCGACGAAGCTGGAGCTGGAGGACGGGCTGGCGCTGGAACGTCGGGCCGGCGTCGGCGCGGCGGCCGGCTGCGGGCGACGTGCCACCGCGGCAGGTGCCGGCGCGACGCGGGCGGTGACCGCCTTCACGGCAGCCGCCACCTGGTTGTCGAGGCGGAAGATCGCCACGGCGTCGGCCAGCTGCGCGGCCTGGTCTTCCATCGCGCGTGCGGCGGCGGTGGCTTCCTCGACAAGTGCGGCGTTCTGCTGGGTGGTTTCGTCCATCTGCACCACGGTCTGGTTGACCTGCTCGATGCCGGCGGACTGTTCCTGCGAAGCCGCGGAAATCTCGGCCATGATGTCGGTGACGCGCTGCACCGAGGCGACGATCTCGCCCATGGTGCTGCCGGCCTGGTGGACCAGGGTCGAGCCTTCGGCGACCTTGCCGACCGAGTCGTCGATCAGGCCCTTGATCTCCTTGGCGGCGGCGGCAGAGCGCTGGGCCAGGGTGCGCACTTCGCTGGCGACCACGGCGAAGCCACGGCCCTGTTCACCGGCACGCGCTGCTTCCACCGCGGCATTCAATGCCAGGATGTTGGTCTGGAACGCGATGCCGTCGATGACGCTGATGATTTCAGCGATCTTCTTCGAGGAGGCTTCGATGGCCGACATGGTGGTGACCACCTGGTTGACCACGCTGCCGCCCTGCGACGCCACGCCCTGCGCGCCGATGGCGAGCTGGTTGGCCTGGCGGGCATGCTCGGCGTTCTGGCGCACGGTGGAGGTCAGTTCCTCCATCGACGCGGCGGTTTCTTCCAGGTTGGCGGCCTGCTGCTCGGTGCGGCGCGACAGGTCGCTGTTGCCCGAGGCGATCTCGCCGGCGGCGAGGGTGATGCTGGAGGCGCTGGCCTGGATCTGGCCGACGATCTGGGTCAGCTGGCTGACGGTGCTGTTGGCATCGTCACGCATGCGGGCGAACACGCCCTGGTAGTCACCCTGCATGCGCGTGGTCAGGTCGCCTTCGGCGATGGCCGACAGCAGCTGCGAGAGCTTGCCGAGGTTGTCATCGCTGACCGCCATCATCGCGTTGAGGTTTTCCAGCATCAGGCGGAAATCGTGATCGAAGCGCTGCGCATCGCCACGGCGGCTGAAGTCACCGGCGGCGGCCGCGGCAGCCAGCTGCTTGATCTCGGCGTTGATGCGGCCGAGGTTGGCCTTGACCGTGTCCACGGTGGTGGTCATGGCGGCCTTCTCGCCCGGGTAGCGGGCGACGTCGCGGCTGAGGTCGCCGACGGCGTACTGCTTCACCACGTCCAGCACGTCGTGCAGGGTCTGCACGTGGCTCCCCACCAGGGTGTTGGTTTCCTGCACCATCAGGCCGTACTCGCCGGGGAAGGCGCTGGCGTCCATGCGGTAGCTCAGTTCACCGGCGTCGTGGCGGCGCGCCATCTCGCGCTGGCCGCTGATGACCGCGTGCAGCTGCTGCTGCATGCCGGACATGGCCTCCAGAAGGCGACCGGTTTCGTCGTGCGGCTGCGGGCCGATGTGGCTGTCGAGCTTGCCGCGGGCGATGCCTTCGGCAACGGCGGTGGCCTGCTTCAGCGGGCCGGCGATGCGGTTGCCGATGATCCAGCTCAGGGCGAGCACGATCAGCACCAGCACGCCGCCGGCCAGGGTCATCACGCCGGTGAAGGCCCAGGCTTCGTGCTGTACGTCGTCCATGTAGACGCCGGTGGTGACCACCCACTGCCACGGCGCGTACATGCCGGCATAGGTGACCTTGTCGATCAGGCCTTCGCTGCCGGGCTTGCCGGTCTTGTAGTAGGTGAAGCCGCCGCCGAGGCGTGCCATGCCGACCTGCAGGTAGTAGATCGGCACGCCGTCATCGGAGGTGTAGTCCTTCTGCACGGTGCCGACGCGCTTGGGCGCGAACGGGTGCATCAGCACGCGGTACTGGGTGTCCAGCACGTTGTAGTAATCGGCATCGTGGTTGGCGCGCATCACGTTCAGCGCCTGCAGGGCGGAGGCCTTGGCGGCTTCTTCGCTGAGCTCGCCGCTCTCGCCCAGGCGCTTGTAGTGGTCGAGCACGCCGTAGGTGAGTTCGACCTGGGTCTTCAGGGCGTCCTTGCGGGTCTTGGTCAGGTCCAGGTACTGCATGCGGGCGGCGATCACCGACAGCGCGATCACGCCGATCGCGATGAGCAGCGTCAGCAGGTTGAGCTTGCGCCGGACGGAGAGGTTGCTGAAGTAGTGTTGCCAGCGATGCAGGAGGTTCATGAAGCAGACCAGGTCGAGACGGGCGGGCGGCGCCAGTACCGGTCAGGGCGCGACAGGCCGTGACAGAACGGTTATCGGCCGGGGGCGGGGAGATTTGAGGGTTACGCACTTTGCGTATTCAGGGTTCCTTGCAGCGGCGGCTGCGGCGCTGCCTGCGACAGGCATCTTTGAAGCCAGGGCAACGGCAACAGCGGTCTGTCGGCGTTTCGTTATGTCGAGGGAGGCGGGGGGGGGGGGGGGGGGGGGGGGGGGGGGGGGGGCGGGGGGGCGGCTGGG
>NZ_JACVTV010000175.1:0-5170 GCF_016624625.1 Stenotrophomonas sp. S41
CTTACATGGACGTACTTGCAGCGTCCCCCTCAACCGGACCCACCCCGCCATACCACGGAATGCCCGCTTTTGAAGTTGACGTTGACCTTGACGTTGATTCGGCGGGTGCCGGGCGCCGCCCGGCCGAACTACAATTCCGCTCATGGTGAATTTCTCGAAGAACCCCCGCCGGGGGCGCCGGTGAGCGGCCGTGGTGGCAATGACGGCCAGGTCCGCATCATCGGCGGGCGCTGGCGCAATACCCGCTTGCCGGTGCCGACCCTGCCGGGCCTGCGGCCCAGCAGCGACCGCGTGCGCGAAACGCTGTTCAACTGGCTGCTGCCCAAGCTCGGCGGTGCCCGCGTGCTGGACCTGTTCGCCGGCAGCGGCGCGCTGGGCCTGGAAGCCGTCTCGCGCGGTGCGGCCCACGCCACCCTGGTCGAGCGCGATGCCCAGCTCGGCCGCAACCTGACCGCCGCCGTCGCCAAGCTGCAGGCGGCCGAGCAGGTCAGCGTGGTCCAGGCCGATGCCCTGCGCTGGCTGCAGAGCGCGCCGGCCCAGCAGGCCACACTGGTCTTCATCGACCCGCCGTTCGCCGACGGCCTGTGGCAGGACGTGCTCGCCCAGCTGCCGCGCCACCTCGCCGCCGATGCCTGGCTGTACCTGGAATCCCCGGCCGGCCACGCGCCCGTGCTGCCGCCGGAATGGCTGCTGCACCGCGAGGGCGGCACCCGCGAGGTGCGCTTTGCCCTGTACCGCCGCGCCACTGCTACACTTTGACCTCATCTGAACATCTGCTACCGCCCATGACCGTGGCCAACCGCCGCATCGCCGTCTACCCCGGCACGTTCGACCCCATCACCAATGGTCATATCGACCTGGTGAGCCGGGCCGCGCCGTTGTTCGAAAAGGTCGTGGTCGGCGTGGCGCAGAGCCCGTCCAAGGGCCCGGCGCTGCCGCTGGAGCAGCGCGTGCAGCTGGCCCGGGGCGCCTTGGGCCACCACAGCAATGTCGAGGTCATCGGCTTCGATACCCTGCTGGCCCATTTCGTACGTTCGGTCCAGGGCGGGGTGCTGCTGCGTGGCCTGCGCGCGGTGTCCGACTTCGAATACGAATTCCAGATGGCGAGCATGAACCGCCACCTGATCCCGGAGGTCGAGACCCTGTTCCTGACCCCGGCCGAGCAGCACAGCTTCATTTCGTCCTCGCTGGTCCGCGAGATCGCCCGCCTGGGAGGCGACGTGTCCGGTTTCGTGCCGGCCGCCGTGCTCGAGGCGCTGCGCAAGGTCCGCGAAGCGAAGTCGGCGCAGTCGTAAATCCTGCCCGCCGGCAGGGCCAGTAGTACCACGCACCCCCATTACGTAAACCACACGCACCACTCGGGAGGAAACCCATGAACACCACCATGCGCGCGATGCTGATCGCTTCGTTTGCCCTGGCCTTCACCGCCTGCAAGAAGGAAGAGGCCGCTCCGGTCGAAGACGCCAAGCAGGCCCTGGTCGCTCCGGCCAAGGAAGACGATGCAGGCTGGAAGAAGTACCTGCAGGAAGTGGCGATCCAGAACATGGGCAACATCTCCAACAGCCCGTTCCTGTATTACCTCTCGCCGGAATCGGATCCGGACTTCCAGGCCAAGTACGAGCGCCAGACCGAAAGCGCGACCCAGGCCGTGGCCCGCGGCGTGCAGCCGGGCAACATGCTGGCCTTCGGTTCGTCGGCCTCGGGCAAGATGGCTGACATGATCCAGGCCGTGTTCAAGGACGTCTCGCCGGATTCCATGAAGGGCGTGCGCGTCGTCTTCATCGGCCAGTCCGCTGACAACGCCCGCGTGCAGGCTGCCGTGCAGCCGACCGGCGCCGAGTACATTTTCGTCGAAGCCAAGTAAGACCGTGCCATGGCGGCCATGCTCCGGCATGGCCCGGGCGGCGCTCCGCAAGGGCGCCGCTGATGACCTGACCGACCCGCGCGCCCGCGCGGGCCGGTCCTTGTCCCAAGGCGCGGGCGAGGAGTATCGCCATGTCGCTGAAAATCAACGAGCTCTGCGTCAACTGTGACGTCTGCGAGCCGGCCTGCCCGAACCAGGCCATTTCGATGGGTGAAACCATCTACCTGATCGACCCTGCGCGCTGCACCGAATGCGTGGGTCACTTCGACGAGCCACAGTGCGTGGTCGTCTGCCCGGTCGAATGCATCGATCCGGACCCGGAGATCGTGGAAACGGAAGTCCAGCTGCTGGCCAAGTTGCGCCGACTGCAGCACGATCACCCCGAACTCTACGCGGAGCCCCCATCCGAATGAAGACGCTGATCGTCCGCCCCCTGCTGCTGCTCAGCCTGGTGCTGAGCCCGCTGGCCTGGGCCGAAACCACCGCCCGTGCCGAGCGCCCTGATGGTGCGGCCATCGCCAGTGGCCATGCGCTGGCCACCCAGGCCGGCATCGACATCCTGGCGCAGGGCGGCAACGCCTTCGACGCCGCGGTGGCGGTGTCCTCCACCCTGGCCGTGGTCGAGCCGATCAGCTCGGGCCTGGGCGGCGGCGGCTTCTTCCTGCTGCACGATGCAGCGACCGGCAAGGACATCATGCTGGATGCGCGCGAGACCGCCCCGGCGGCCGCGACCCCGCAGGCGTTCCTGGACAAGCAGGGCAACCTGGACCGCGACCGCTCGGTCAACGGCCCGTGGTCGGCCGGCATCCCCGGCCTTCCCGCCGCGCTGGTGGAACTGTCGGCCAAGCACGGCAAGCTGCCGCTGTCGGCCTCGCTGCAGCCGGCCATCCGCATCGCCCGCGAAGGGTTCCCGGTCTATGACCGCATGGCCAAGGGCTACGCGTCGCGCCGCGAGGTGATGGAACGCTTCCCCGGCACGCGCGAGGTCTACCTGCGCAACGGCAAGCCGATCGCTACCGGGGATCTGTTCAAGCAGCCTGAGCTGGCACAGACCCTGGAGCGCCTGGCGGCCGGCGGTCGCGATGGCTTCTACAAGGGCCAGACCGGCAAGCTGCTGCTGGAAGGCGTGAAGCAGGCCGGTGGCAAGTGGACGGCCGACGAGCTGGCCGGCTACCAGGTCAAGCTGCGCGAGCCGATCGTGTTCGACTACAACGGCTGGAAGATCACCACCGCGCCGCCGCCGTCGTCCGGTGGCATCGCCCTGGCCAGCATGCTGCAGATCCTGGAAGGCTGGGACATCAAGCAGATGGATGCGGCCCACCGCACCCACCTGGTGGTGGAAGCGATGCGCCGCGCCTACCGCGACCGCACCTTCTTCCTCGGCGATCCGGACTTCGTGCAGATCCCGCAGAAGGTGCTGACCAGCAAGGATTACGCGCAGGGCCTGCGGGCCACGATCCACCCGGACAAGGCCACCCCCAGCGACCTGCTGTCGGGTAACCCGACCCCGCTGGAAGATGACGAGACCACGCATTTCTCGATCATCGACCGTGATGGCAACCGCGTCGGCGCCACCCAGACCGTCAACCTGCTGTACGGCTCGGGGCTGATTCCCAAGGGCACCGGCGTGCTGCTGAACAACGAGATGGACGACTTCGCGCTGAAGCCGGGCACCCCCAACGCCTTCGGCGTGATGGGCTATGCGGCCAATGCACCGAAGCCGGGCAAGCGCATGCTCAGCTCGATGACGCCCACCTTCATGGAGAACGCCGACAAGGTGGTGGTGCTGGGCACCCCGGGCGGCAGCCGCATCATCACCATGGTGCTGCTGGGCATCCTCGGCTATGACGCTGGCCTGGACGCGCAGCAGGTGGCCGCGTTGCCGCGCTACCACCACCAGTGGCTGCCGGACCTGATCGAGGCCGAGAGCGATGCCTTCGACGCGGACACCGTGAAGCAGCTGCAGGCGATGGGCCACAAGATCGACCTGCCGGGCGACGTCGCCGCTGGCGGCCGCGGCTCCAGCCACGTGTGGGGCAACCTGCAGACCGTGGAGTGGGACCGCAAGGCCAACAAGCTCTACGGCGGCAGCGACCCGCGCAACCCGGTGGGCAGCGCCCAGGTCGTACCGGCGCACTGAGGCGGCGGTAGCGCCGGGCCATGCCCGGCGAAATGAGAATCACCGATACCCCCAGAACCCCGCCACCCGGCGGGGTTCTGCGTTTTCCGCCCCGCAATTCCGGCTAGCGATTATTTAACGGGGGGCCCTCGATAATTGCCGCATGAAACTATGGTCGATTCGTGGGAACTCGCAACGCCTGGATGGCGGTGCGATGTTCGGCAACGCGCCGCGTGCGGTGTGGGAAAAGTGGGCGGCTCCGGACGAGCTCAATCGCATCGAGCTGGCCTGCCGTGCGTTGCTGGCCAGTCCGCTGGATGGCAAGACCGTGCTGTTCGAGACTGGCATCGGTGCGTTCTTCGACCCACGCATGCGCGACCGCTACGGCGTGCAGGAAAGCCAGCACGTGCTGATCGATTCGCTGCGCGAGGCGGGTTTCGAACACGAGGACATCGACGTGGTGGTGCTCAGCCACCTGCACTTCGACCACGCTGGCGGCCTGCTGGCAGCATGGAGCGAAGGCCGCTCGCCGGAACTGCTGTTCCCCAACGCGACCTTCGTGGTCGGTGCGCAGCACTGGCAGCGGGCGCTGCAGCCACATCCGCGCGACCGCGCCAGCTTCATCCCCGAGCTGCCGGGCCTGCTGCAGGCCACCGGCCGCCTGGAAGTGGTGGAGGGCGAGTACTCCAAGGTGCTGGGCAGCAGCGTGCGCTTCAGCTACAGCGACGGCCATACGCCGGGCCTGATGCTGGCCGAGATCGTCGGCCACGCGCATGCCGGCGAGGATGCGCACGGCGGCGTGGTGTTCTGTGCGGACCTGATCCCGGGGCGCTCGTGGGTGCACGTGCCGATCACCATGGGCTACGACCGCAATGCGGAGCTGCTGATCGACGAGAAGCGGCGCTTCCTGGAAGACAAGCTTGCGCGCAACGTGCATCTGTTCTTCACCCATGACCCGCAGGTGGCGCTGGCGCAGCTGGGGCGGGATGAGAAGGGGCGTTTCGTGACCCTGCATGAGCAGGGGGAGCTGAAGGCGCGGGCGTTGGGGTAAGGGGTTTTTCGGCAGGGCTTGCAGCCCTGCACCTGCAGAAGCCGAAGCAAGATCAAGAGCGGCATTCCGTGGGACGGCGTGGCGGTGTGGGTGGTCAGGACACGCCGTAAACCCATCCATGGGGGCTCGATGGCGC
>NZ_JACVTV010000176.1:0-4969 GCF_016624625.1 Stenotrophomonas sp. S41
GGTCACCGGGGGAATTGTGCCTGATCAGGGCGTCATTCCAAGACACAAGAGCCGAGCCCATGCTCGGCTGGCGGCCGCGCGAACAGCAGCCGACCGTCGGGTCGGCTCTACAGAATTACGCCTCGCGCATGCGCCGCGCAATGGCGCTGCCGGCGGCGATGACGGCGGTCAGCGCCACCATCGAAAGGAACTGCAGGCGCGTGTGCGCTTCACTCAGCAGCAGGCCGAAGATCAGCGCCAGGATGCCCAGCGCACACACCGTCAGCCACGGGAAGCCAGCCATGCGGAACGGCAGGCGGGTGCCCAGGCGATCAGCCCGGCGGCGCAGCACCAGCTGCGAGACCAGCGACAGCGTCCACACCAGCAGGCAGGTGGAGCCGACGATGTTCAGCAGCACCGGTAGCACCTTGTCCGGGAACAGCAGCTCCATGATGGTGGCGGCGAAACCGAACAGCACGCTGGCCAGCACGGCAATGACCGGCACCTGGCGCGGGTCGGTCCAGCCCAGCACGGCCGGTGCCTCACGGCGCTGCGCCAGTGAATAGATCATGCGCGAGGCGCCGTAGAGGTTGGCATTGAGCGCCGACAGCAGTGCGATCACCGCGATCAGGGTGATGGCCGTGGCCGCGCCCGGAATATTGGCGACCGCGAGCACCGCGGCAAACGGCGACTTCAGCGACTCGCTGGTCCACGGCACCACGGCGATGATCACGCTGAGCGAGCCGATGTAGAACACGAGGATGCGCCAGGCCACGGTGCGGATGGCACGGGCGATGCTGCGCTCGGGGTCTTCGGTTTCGGCGGCGGCCACCGCCACGATCTCGGTGCCGCCGAAGGCGAACACCACCACCAGCAGGGCCGCGCCGATGCCGGCCAGGCCCTTCGGCGCGAAGCCGCCGTGCTGGGTGAAGTTGCTCAGCCCCGGCGAGGCCACCTGCGGCAGCCAGCCCATCAGCAGGGCGATGCCGATGGCGATGAAGGCCAGGATGGCGGCCACCTTGAGGATGGCGAACCAGAATTCGAACTCGCCGAAGTTCTTCACCCCGAGCAGGTTGATCGCAGTGAAGAACAGCATGAAAGCCAGCGCCGCCATCGGGACCGGTATCACCGGCCAGACCGTGGCCAGCAGGCCGGCCGCACCCACCGCCTCGGCGGCGATGACGATGACCAGCTGCACCCACCACAACCAGCCCACGGTGGCACCGGCGGTGGCGCCCATGGCATCGGCCGCATACACCGAGAACGCGCCACTGGTTGGCTTGGCTGCGGCCATTTCGCCCAGGGCATTCATCACGATGATCACCAGCGCGCCGGCCACCAGATAGGACACCAGCACAGCCGGGCCGGCCGCCTGCACGCCCACGCCGGAACCGAGGAACAGGCCGGCGCCGATCGCGCTGCCCAAGCCCATCATGATCAACTGGCGCGGCTTGAGCGAATGGCCAAGGCGGGAAGGCGTAACGGGGCTGGCGGGCATCGGCGGGACTGGCGGCGGCTACAGGGGCGTCACCTTACATTGTCCTCCACCCACGGGGATAGGCACAGTGCAGCAGACCGCTCAGGACAGCAGGGCCTCGCCGACATTCCCCCCGATACGGGCCCGATAGGCACGCGGCGAGAAACCGGTTTCAGCCTTGAACTTGCGGGTGAACGCACTCTGGTCGCTGAAACCGCAGGCCTGGCCGATGCAGGCGATGCTGTCGTCGCCGTGCAGCAGGTGCATGGCCATCTGGATGCGCAGCCGGGTCAGCACCTGCTGCGGGGTCATCTGGAACACCTTGCGGAAGCTGCGCTCCAGCTTGGACAGCGAGAAACCGGTGATGTCCAGCAGGGTCTGCATGCGCACGTTCTCGGCGTAGTGCGCGTTGAGGTGGGCCAGGGCCAGGCGCAGCTGCTCGTACTGGGTGCCCAGGCTGTCCTTCTGGCCCAGGTCGCGGGAGATGCCGATCAGCCCCTCGATGCTGCCATCCACCAGCAGCGGCCGCTTGCAGGTCAGGCACCAGCCCGGTTCGCGGTTGGCGAACAGGTGCAGCTCCATCAGGTTCTCGATCACCTCGCCGGACAGCACGCGCGCGTCCTGGTCCACGTAGTCCGCGCTCAGGCCGGTCGGGTAGATCTCGGCGGCGGTACGGCCGATGACATCCTTGCGCGCACGCAGGCCCAGCCGCCGCAGCATGGTCTGGTTGACGTGGGTGTAGCGGCCCTGGCGGTCCTTCATGAAGAACAGCACGTCCGGAATGGCGTCGAACAGGGCTTCGATGTCGGTGGGCTCGACTCGCATGCGGCAAGCATACCCGAGCCCGGTTTTGCCAGTACGTTCACCCGCGGCGGACCATGGGTTAACGGCCCGGGAGCGACTGTCATGGCCTGCCCCCCACATACCCCGGAGAACCCCCCGATGGCCGCCAGCAAGCCGACCGGCAAGCGCGCACCCGCCCCGTCCCGGAAGTCCCATACCCAGCAGCGCGGCGAGGGTGACGAGCTGCACCTGCAGGCCGGCGGCACGCACCCGCCGATGACCACGGCGCAGGGCATTCCGGTGGCCGACAACCAGAACTCGCTGCGCGAAGGCCCGCGCGGCCCCACCCTGCTGGAGGATTTCATCCTCCGCGAGAAGATCACCCACTTCGACCATGAGCGCATTCCCGAACGCATCGTGCATGCGCGCGGCAGCGCGGCCCATGGCTATTTCGAACTGACCCGTTCGCTGGCGAAGTACACCCGCGCCCGCGTGCTGACCGAGGTCGGAACCAAAACCCCCGTGTTCACCCGCTTTTCCACCGTGGCCGGCGGTGCCGGTTCGGTCGATACCCCGCGCGACGTGCGTGGCTTCGCGGTCAAGTTCTACACGCCGGAAGGCAACTGGGATCTGGTCGGCAACAACATCCCGGTGTTCTTCATCCAGGACGCGATGAAGTTTCCCGACCTCGTGCATGCGGTGAAGATGGAGCCGGACCGTGCGTTCCCGCAGGCCGCCAGCGCGCATGACACGTTCTGGGATTTCATTTCGCTGATGCCCGAATCGATGCACATGATCATGTGGGCGATGAGCGACCGTGGCATTCCCCGTTCGCTGCGCATGATCGAGGGCTTCGGCGTGCACAGCTTCCGCCTGTTGAACGAGGCCGGCGAGTCCACCTTCGTCAAGTTCCACTGGCGGCCGAAGCTGGGCATCCAGTCCACCGTGTGGGACGAAGCGCTGAAACTGCAGGCGGCCGACAACGATTTCCATCGGCGCGACCTGTTCGAGGCGATCCAGCGCGGCGACTTCCCCGAATGGGAGCTGGCCGTGCAGCTGTTCACCGAGGAAGAGGCCGAGGCGTTCCCGTTCGATCACCTCGATCCGACCAAGACCATTCCCGAGTCGCTTGTGCCGCTGAAGGTGATCGGGCGGATGGTGCTGGATCGCTGGCCTGACAATTTCTTCGCCGAGACCGAGCAGGTGGCGTTCTGCCCCGCCAACGTGCCGCCGGGCATCGACTTCAGCAACGACCCGCTGCTGCAGGGCCGGCTGTTCTCGTACCTGGACACGCAGCTGATCCGCCTGGGTGGGCCGAACTTCCACCAGATTCCGGTCAATGCGCCGAAGTGCCCGTTCGCCAACCACCAGCGCGACGGCCACATGCAGATGCAGGTGCCGAAGGGGCGCGTGGCCTACGACCCGAGCTCGCTGGAAGACGACAGCCCGCGCGAAACCCCGGCTGGCTTCCGCAGCCATGCAACCGCCGACGACGGACGCAAGGGACGCACGCGTGCGGCGAGCTTTGCGGACCACTACAGCCAGGCGCGTGCGTTCTTCCGCAGCCTGGAAAAGCCGGAGCAGGCGCACCTCGCCTCGGCGCTGGTATTCGAGCTGTCCAAGGTGGAAACGCTGAAGGTGCGCGTACGTACCGTCAGCCACCTGCGCAACATCGACGAGTCGCTGGCCAGGCGCGTGGCCGATGGGCTGGCCCTGGCCGACCTGCCCGATGCAGCGCCGACCGCAACGCCCGCACAGGACATGCCCGCCGTTCCCGAGGTACGCATCATCGGCCGCACGAAAGACACGCTGCAGGGGCGCTGCATCGGCATCCTGTTCGATGAAGGCTCTGATGCGGGGCTAATCGCCAGCCTGCGCAAGGCCGCGCAGAAGGCCGGTGCCGAAGTGAAACTGGTGGCGCCGAAAGTGGGTGGCGCCACGCTCAGCGACGGCAAGCGCCAGGCCGCCGATGGCCAGCTGGCGGGCACGCCCTCGGCGGTGTTCGATGCCGTGGCCGTCGTGCTCAGTGCGGACGGGGCCAAGGCGCTGGCCAAGGAAGCCGCTGCCGTCGAATTCGTCAGCCATGCGTGGGCACACCTGAAGGCCATTGCCAGCGATGCCGGTGGCCAGGCGCTGTTGAAGGCCGCCCGCGTGGGCAACGATGCCGGCACCGTGGAAGCCGAGGACGCCAAGGGCTTCCTCGCTGCCGCGGCCACTCGCCAGTGGGCACGCGAACCCAAGCTGCGCCTGCTGGCCTGATCGTTCCCTACAGGAGAAGCGACATGCCCCGTGGTGAGAAATCTGCCTACACCGACAAGCAGAAGCGCCAGGCCGAGCACATCGAGGAAAGCGAACGCGCGCGCGGCGCCAGTGAGAGTACGGCCGAACGCATCGCGTGGGCCACCGTCAACAAGCAGGATGGCGGTGGCAAGCGCAGCGGCAGCGGGCGCAAGGCGGCGAAGAAGGCGCCAGCGAAGAAAGCCGCTGCAAAGAAGACTGCTACAAAGAAGTCAGCAGCGAGTAAGGCGCCTGCGAAGAAGTCGGCGACGACGAAATCGCCTGCGAAGAAGTCGGCGACGACGAAATCGCCTGCGAAGAAGTCGGCTGCAAAGAGAGCCCCCGCATCCACGGCGACAAAGAAAACCGCGACGAGGAAAGCCGCGGCGAAGAAAACTACCGCCGCAACCCGCAGCGCCCCCCCCCAAAAAAGGCGGGCCACCCCGGGGACGT
>NZ_JACVTV010000177.1:0-4918 GCF_016624625.1 Stenotrophomonas sp. S41
TTTATCACCCCCATTGGTGTGTTGGGGGATGACGCGGGGGGGCTGGGCCCGGCGCTACCCCAAAAACATCAGGCCGCCTTTCGGCGGCCTGATGGTCAGATCATTCAAACGTGCGCTGTCAGAAGAAAATCGCGTACAGGATCAACAGCGGAATCGGCACGCCCAACAGCCAGAGCAGAATCATTTTCATGGCAGGTCTCCTTGCATGGAATGCGGGTTACAGGTCGCGGCGGCGGCCGCCCCAGGTGGCGCTGAGGCTGGCGAAGAACGCACCGATCAGCAGGGTGATGAACAGCCACAGCGCGGCATAGGCGGTGGCTTTGCGGGCGTCGTCAGCCGCCTGCTTGGCCGTGTTCTTGGCCTTTTCCAGCGCAGTACGCATGCGCGTCTGCACGTCGGTCACGCGGGCCTGCGCTTCGGCCGGGCTCATGCCGGTCTCGCGGGCGATCAGCTGCGAGAGATACTGCGTGTCGGCCGGATCCAGGCCATCGCCCTGCAGGCTGTTGACGATGATGCGGTTCACTTCGGCGCGCACTTCGCGACGGTCGCCCATCGGGCCGTGGCCCGGCATCGGGCGCGGCGGCGGGGCCATGCGGGCATCACGCGGGCCGGTGCCTGCGGCCGGCGGCGGCGGCGCAGCCGGGTCCATCGGCGCGGCGCCCGGTGCGCCCGGCGCCGGCGGTGCGCCTGCGGCGTCCGGGCCCGGATTGGTGGCGTTGCGGAACAGCGAATCGACCCAGTAGTTGAGGTCGCCTTCCGGTGCCGCAGCAGCGGCGCTGCCCGCACCTGCAGCCGCCACACCGGCGGTGGAAGCTGCGGCGCCTGCGGTGGCACCTGCAACCTTGGCACCGGCACCCAGCACGCCACCGATGGCCGAGGTCAGCAGGCCGGCGGTGAGCAGCGTGGCCACGGCCCACGACACGAAGCCGTGTGCGGTATCGCGGAAGTAGGTTTCATCGCCGTGGATCTGTGTCCACTTGGTGCGCAGGCGCCCGGCCAGGTAGCCGCCCAGGCCGGATGCGGCCAGCGCGGTAAAGGTGAGCCAGGCGATGCTGGACCAGCCGAAGGTTTCCTTGCTGACCCCTTCGAACGACCACGGCGAGACCGAGGACAGGCCCAGGCCGACGCCGAGGATCAGCAGGACGAGCGAGAGCGCGGCGGCGGCGGCGGCACCGGCGAAGATCGCGCCCCAGGACACGGCGCTTTCGCTGGGCGGCGCGACGATGGGGGCGGTGACGACAGTGGCGACGTCGGGCCCGAGCGGGCCGCGCTCGGGTGGATCGAATCGGGTACTCATGGGTGGACGCTCCGTATCGGGTGCTGCGGGTGCAGCGTGCGTCCTGAGGCTGCGCGAGCGGTTGTGAAGCTGGTGAGACCCTTGAATCACGCGGTCTTGGCGCCGGTGGATCCACACGAAGGGCGCAAAGGCGTGCCAACCAAGGTTGGCATCTACCAAGGCAAGAGCCGCCAGGCATGGCCCGGCGCTACCGGAGCACGGCGCCGACGGCGAACGTCAGTAGATCCACGCCATGCGTGGATGGTTTTTGCGCGGACGCGCATACCAAGGCAGGAGCCGCCGGGCATGGCCCGGCGCTACCGGGGCACGGCGACGACGGCGAACGTCAGTAGATCCACGCCATGCGTGGATGGTTTTTGCGCGGACGCGCATACCAAGGCAGGAGCCGCCGGGCATGGCCCGGCGCTACCGGGGCACGGTGCCGACGCCGAGCATCAGTAGATCCACGCCATGCGTGGATGTTTTTTGCGCGGACGCGCATACCAAGGCAAGAGCCGCCGGGCATGGCCCGGCGCTACCGGGGACGGTGCCGACGCCGAGGGCATGCGCGACGCAAAAAAAAACACCCCGCAGTGCGGGGCGTTCTTCTCACAACTTACCGCAGGCGATCAGCCCTGGTAGTCGCGCACGTCGCTGCCGGTGTAGACCTGGCGCGGACGGCCGATCTTCATTTCCGGGTCGACCTGCTGTTCCAGCCAATGCGACACCCAGCCGGAGGTACGGCCCAGGGCGAACATGACGGTGAACATTTCGGTCGGGATCTGCAGCGCCTTGTAGATGATGCCGCTGTAGAAATCGACGTTCGGGTACAGCTTGCGGGCGACGAAGTACTCGTCCTGCAGCGCGGCCTGTTCCAGCTTCACGGCCACGTCCAGCAGCGGATCCTGCACGCCCAGCTGCTTGAGCACCTTGCCGGTCATCTCACCGATGACCTTGGCGCGCGGGTCGAAGTTCTTGTACACGCGGTGGCCGAAGCCCATCAGGCGGAAGCCGGAGGTCTTGTCCTTGGCCTTGACCACGGCGGACTCGACGTTGTCGGCAGTGCCGATCTCTTCCAGCATCTTCAGCACGGCTTCGTTGGCACCGCCGTGGGCCGGACCCCACAGCGCGGTGACGCCAGCGGCGACCGACGCGTACGGGTTGGCACCGGTCGAACCGACCAGGCGCACGGTCGAAGTCGAGGCGTTCTGCTCGTGGTCGGCGTGCAGGATGAACAGCAGGTCCAGTGCCTTGACCACGTCCGGGTTCAGATCGTACTGGCCATCGGCCGACTCGAAGGTCTGCTTCAGGAAGCGGCTGACGTAATCCAGCGAGGTGTCCGGCTTGTTGGCCGGCAGGCCCTTGCCGTGGCGGTAGATCAGGGCCGACAGGGTCGGCACCTTGGCGATCAGGCGCACGGCAGCCTGGCGGCGCTGTTCGGCGTCGGACAGGTCCAGCGAGGCGTGGTAGATGCCCGACAGCTGCGCGATGGCGGCGGTCAGGATGGCCATCGGGTGGGCATCCTTGGCGAAGCTGCCGATCAGGGTGTTGATCGACGGATCGACGTTGGCTTCGGCAGCCAGCTCATCGGTGAAGGCCTTCAGCTGCTCGGCGCTCGGGCGCTCGCCGTTGATCAGCAGGTAGGCCACTTCGACGTAGCTCGACTTTTCCGACAGCTGTTCGATCGGGTAGCCGCGGTACAGCAGCACGCCCTTGTCGCCATCGATGTAGGTGATGGCGGACTTGCAGCTGGCCGTGGCGGTGAAGCCGGAATCGTAGGTGAAATACCCCGTTTCCTTGGTCAGCTTCGCAATGTCGACGCAGTCGTTGCCAAGGGTGGGTTTGATGACGGGCAGAACGACCGACTTGTCGCCGGCGTTGAGCGTGACCTGATCAAGATCGGACACTGTGTGCGCTCCTTCATGGGAAGGCGCCTGCCCAAGCGCATTGGTCAGGCACGTGAATGACGTCCTCGGCCTGTGCCGGGGATCAGGTCATTATCGCACAGCAGCATTTGTCGGGTGCTAGACGGAAGTCGTAGACGACGGGCAGGGGCAACCCTGCCGGCAAGCGGCCTTGATGGGCAAAGACGCCATCCCCTGAACGGTCTGTTCCGCCATTCCAAACGCCCGTTGGGTGGGCGCCGGACAAAAACAAACGGCCGCGCAAAGCGCGGCCGTCGGTTCGAAGCTGGATCGACGGATCAGCGCGCGTAGCGCTTCTGGAACTTGTCGATACGGCCCGAGGTGTCGATCACCTTGTGCTTGCCCGTGTAGAACGGGTGCGAAGCCGAGGAAATTTCGACCTTGACCAGCGGGTATTCGTTACCGTCGGTCCAGGTGGTGGTTTCCTTGGTCGCCATGGTGGAGCGGGTCAGGATCTTGAAATCGGAAGTGACGTCTTCGAAGACGACGTCGCGGTAGTTCGGATGGATATCGGCCTTCATGGGCTCACACCGTAAATGGGCTGGTGGTCAAGAGCGGCATTATAAACACCGGTTGCCGCGCGGGGCAACCGGTGTTTGCACATCGGGCTCAGATCGCGCCCAGCGCCTGGCGGACCAGGGCCTCGAAACGGGCCTGGTCGTAGGCCATCAGCAGGTCGCAGTTGTCCGGCTGGCCGGTCTGGCGGTTCCAGTCGACGATGGTGGCGCCGCGGCTGAACGTGCCGTTCAGTTCCACGTTCAGCGGACGCGATTCCACCTGCAGCTGGCCTTCCGGGTTCAGCGCCCAGGCCATGGCCACCGCATCGGCGGTGTACCAGCGGCCACCCTTGGCGTCTTCGGACAGCGCGCGGGTCTTGCGCGAGATCAGCTCGTAGAAGCGAGCGCGGTCGGAATCGGCCTGCAGCCACTGCTCCGCCTGCTCCAGCGGCAGACCGTGGGCGACAGTGGCCTCCCAGTCGGACACCAGCAGGTGCTTGAACGAGGTGAACACCACATGCGCCGCTTCGGGGTCGAAGGCGATGTTGAATTCGGCCGCCGGGGTGATGTTGCCGTGGCAGGTGACGGCACCGCCCATCACCACGATGCGCTTGATGCGCTGTGGCAGGGTCGGGTCCAGCTTCAGCGCCAGCGCCAGGTTGGTCAGCGGGCCAAGCATCACCAGCATCAGCTCGCCGGCGTACTGGTGCGACAGGCGCAGGATGGCCAGCGCGGCGTGTTCGGCCTCGGCCTGGCGGCTCGGCGGCGGCAGATCGACATCACCGTAGCCATCGCGGCCGTGCACGTGGGCAGCGTCCATCGACGGGTGGATGAGCGGATCGGGGCTGCCAGCGAACACCGGCACGTCGGTGCGGCCGACGATGTCGCAGAGCTTGAGGGCGTTGCGGACGGTGTAGTCGAGGCCGACATTGCCGGCGGCGATGGTCAGGGCGACCACGTCGTGCCGTTCATCGGCGAAGGCCATCAGCAGGGCCAGGGCGTCATCCACACCGGGGTCGGTGTCGATCAACAGCGGGATCTTGTGGGTCATCGTTGCCGTCTTCAGATCGGCAACGAAGTGTGGACCGGGTTGATGACCGTTGCAAGTACGGGGGTTGGGGTTCGGCAGGGCTGCGCCCTGCACCCGCAGAGGCAGGAGCAACAGCAACGTCAAAAGCTGGCTTTCTGGGGGATGGCGGGGTGGGTCCGGTTGAGGGGGA
>NZ_JACVTV010000178.1:0-4891 GCF_016624625.1 Stenotrophomonas sp. S41
GGGGGGGCGGGGGCCCCCCCGCCCGGGGCGGGGGGGGGGGGGGGGGGCCGCCCGGGCCCCCCCCCCGGCGACCCAGAACGACGTAATCCCCTCCGTCCCCCATTTTGTATCATCGGGCCCCTGCACATTGGGGAATGTTCATGGACGTACAGACCGGAGGCAGCGTGCCGCCGATGAAATGGGGTTGGCGTTACCTGGCGTGGGCGGCGGTTCCGTTGGCGATCGGCCTGGCGCTGGCGCGCTATGCCGGGCCGGGCGTGCCGTCGGTGGCGTCCAAGGCCGAGGCCGTGGTCGGCAGTGACTGGGCCCACCACCTGGCATCGCCGCTGGGCCTGTTCCTGCTGCAGCTGCTGGTGCTGCTGCTGGTGGCCAAGGGCGCGGGTGCGCTGCTGAAGCATTTCGGCCAGCCGGCGGTGATCGGCGAGATGGCCGCTGGCCTGATGATGGGCCCCCTGGTGCTGGGCAGCCTGCTGCCGCAGCTGCACGGGGCCCTTTTCCCGGCCGCGTCGCTGGGGCCGCTGGGCATGCTCAGCCAGCTGGGCGTGCTGATGTTCCTGCTGGTGGCCGGTGCCGAGCTCGACCTGGGCGCGCTGCGTGGCCGCCGCAAATTCGCTTTCACCGTCAGCCATGCCGGCATCGCCGTGCCCTTCGTGCTGGGTGTGGGGCTGGCCATCTGGCTGTTTCCCGAGCACGGCCCGCAGGGTGTGGGCTTCACTGCCTTCGCGCTGTTCGTCGGCATTTCGATGAGCATCACCGCCTTCCCGGTGCTGCTGCGCATCCTTGCCGACCGTGGCATCACCCAGACCCCGCTGGGGCAGACCTCCATCGCCTGTGCGGCGCTGGGCGACGCCACGGCGTGGTGCATGCTGGCGCTGATCGTGGCCGCTGCGCAGGCGACCGGCTGGCTGTCGGCGAGCGTCAACCTGGTCTGCGTGGTGCTGTTCATCGCGCTGATGCTGGGGGCGGTGAAGCCGTGGTTCGCCCGCCAGCAGATCGTCCCAGGGCGCGAAGGGCGCTGGCTGCTCGGCATCCTGCTGCTGTCGCTGGCCAGCGCGCTGGTGACCGAAGTGCTGGGCATCCATGCGCTGTTCGGCGCGTTCGCGGCCGGCGTGGCGGTGTCATCCAACGCGCAGCTGCGCGAGCTGCTGGTGGCCAAGGTCGAACCGTTCGCGGCGACCCTGCTGCTGCCGCTGTTCTTCGCGATGACCGGCCTGCGCATGCGCGCCGATGCGCTGCAGACCAGCGACATCCTGCTGTGCGTGGTGGTGATCGTGGTGGCCACGGCGGGCAAGCTGCTGGGCACCTGGAGTGCCGCGCGCAGCACCGGCATGGAGAATCGCGAAGCCTGGCGCCTCGGCGTGCTGATGAACACCCGTGGCCTGATGGAGCTGATCGTGCTCAACCTGGGCTACGAACTGGGCCTGCTGGGTGACCGCCTGTTCGCGGTGCTGGTGATCATGGCGCTGGTGACCACGGCGATGACCGGGCCGCTGTTGAACCTGATCGAACGCCGCAAGGCCTGATCCGGTAGCGCCGGGCCATGCCCGGCGAGCGCGCAGCGCGGCGGGATTGTGCGTCGCCGGGCATGGCCCGGCGCTACCCTCTGAGCCTATGCTCGGCTTCGCGCCAGGGTTGCCGGCCAGCGGCCGGCACTACCTTGCCGGGACGAGCTTCAGCACATGCTCCGCCTTGCCCGGCAGGAACGGGGTCGGGCGCCCATGCACCCAGTCTTCGTGGCCGGCGCCCCAGTACGGCGACAGCGGGTGGCCACTCTGCCCACCCGGCATGTGCACGATGCCGTCGGCTTCATGGCCCGGCGAAACCACCATGCGCTGCGAGGCACCGAAGCTCGGGCCCTGCACGCGCGGCATGTCGCGGTCGCCGGGCAGCTGGTCGGCCGGCATGCACAACCAGCGGCGGGTGAAGGCGGGCAGGGCACGGGAGACCGGGTGGCAGATGTCGGCCACGTTGCGCTCGCCCCAGGTGCGCTGCTGCAGCGGCCCCTGCTTGCCCAGGTCGGCTTCCAGCGTATGCGCGGCCTTGGCCAGCAGTGCATCCCAGCTGTCCACGCCGGGCGGCAGCAGGTTGGCCGGGCGCTGCTGCAGCATCGGCCAGACCACGCCTTCCAGCTGCGCAAGCCGCGGCGGCAGGTAGTCATCCCCCAGGCGCGCCTTGGCCGGTGCCAGCAGTGCGCTTTCGATGGCATCGAGCACCTCGCCGCGGAAACCGCGCACGATGCGGTAGCTGGTTGAATTGGCCGAGGCACGCACGTCCCAGTGTTCGCTGGCGGCGGCCAGGCGCTTCAATGACGGGACATCGCTGTGCTCGGCGGTTTCGTGCAGCAGCACCCACCAGCGCTGCAGGAACACCGCGCGGTCGTCGAGCTGGATCGCCAGCAGGTCGTGCTCGTCGAAGCGGTCCTGGGTGGCCAGCAGGTTGCGGATCTGCTGGCCGCGTGCGCCCAGGTCGTAGCCGGCGTTGCCGACCACGGCCAGGGTGGCATCGTCGACGACGCGGCTGTTGGCAGTCCACAGGCGCTGCCCTGGCGGATCGATCAGCGCCGGCGCGGCATCGCTGCGGATCGGCCACGGCGCGCAGTCTGCGCTGTCCTGCAGGGTGTTGAAGCCCTGCGGGACGCAGCCGGGGCCGCGGTCCGGGCGCGCACCGACCAGGCGCCAGGCAATGCGCCCGCTGCGGTCGCCGATCACCAGGTTCTGTGCGGGAATGCCGGCATGGTCGGCGGTCTTCAGGGCATGGCCGAGGTCACCGGCGCGTGCCATGTCGGCGAAGTCCATGCGCACCGCGCCGGGCAGGTGGGCGACCCAGCGCAGGGCATCGCCGCTGCCATCGGCATGGGTGTGCAGGATCGGCCCCCACGCGGTTTCGCGCACCGGGAACAGCACATCGGGCCCGCCGGCCACGGCGATGCGCTCCTCGTGCACGGTCACCGGCGCATTCGCTGGTTCGCGGCGGAAATCGGCGGTGTCGATGTAGCTGTTGGTGAAGCCCCAGGCCACGTGCCCGTTGCTGCCGACGATGACCGCCGGCACGCCCGGCAGCGAGAAGCCGCTGACATCGACCTGGCCACCCGGTGCCTGCGGATCCGGATAGCGCAGGCGCACGCGGAACCACAGGCTGGGCGCACGCAGGGCCAGGTGCATGTCGTCGGCGATGATGGCGCGACCATCGGCGGTCAGCGCACCGGCCACGGCGAAGTTGTTGCTGCCGACCGCATCGGCGTCGGCGGCAGGTGCGGTGGGCGCGGCGGCCAGCGTACGCAGGTCCAGCTGGGTGGCGTCGGGCAGCACCGCGTCGCCGCGCGGTTCGCCCTGCAGGGGCGCGTCCCAGCTGCTGCCGTCGTGGGCCAGCAGCGCATGCAGGGCCGGCGGCACCACGTCGCGGATGCGGCGCAGCGCCAGCTCGTTCTGGTTGCCCGGGTCCTGCAGGTCGGCATACATGGCCAGCCCGGCCAGCACGCTGTCGCTGGCCTGCCAGGGTGAAGGCGACTGCCGCAGCAGCAGGTAGGCCCAGGGCCGCACCGACAGATCGGCCAGGCCCGCGTTGACCCCGTCCACGTAGGCGCGCACGGCCTGCGGGTTGTCGCCCAGGGCCGTGTCCAGGTGCGCTTCGGTGCGCGCGCGCAGCCGGTGCACGCGCATGCGCTTGTCGGCGTCGATGGCCACCGGCCCGAACAGCGCCGACAGTTCGCCTGCGGCACTGCGGCGCATCAGGTCCATTTCGAAATAGCGCTCCTGCGCATGCACATGGCCGAGGGCACGCATGGCATCGGCCTGGCTGCCGGCGGTGATGGTGACCACCCCCAGCGCGTCGCGCTCGATGCTGACCGGCGCGGCCAGCCCGGGCAGGGCCTGTTCGCCCTCCAGTTCAGCCAGGCTGCCGCGCAGCAGCAGCCACAGGACCAGTGCGGTGACCAGCACGATGGCGATGAGTACAGCCAGTATCCAACGCCAGGCACGTCGCATTGCAGGTCCTTCCGGCACTCGTGGGGGGATTGTAGCCGCAGGCGCAACTGCGACTGATTCCGATTAGATCACCGTATTTTGAAATGCGGCACCCTATGCCGCATCGATCCACAGGAGCACCCCCATGAAAGGCAACCCGGACGTCATCGCCTGCCTGAAGGAACTGCTGCGCGGCGAGCTTGCTGCCCGCGACCAGTACTTTATTCATTCCCGCCGCTACGAGGACCAGGGCCTGTTCGCGCTGTACGAACGCCTGAACCACGAGATGGAAGAGGAGACCCAGCACGCCGACGCGCTGCTGCGCCGCATCCTGTTCCTGGGCGGCGACCCGGACATGCGCCCGCATGCCACCGAGCCGGGCAGGACCGTGGAGGAGATGCTGCAGAAGGATCTCGATACTGAATACGCCGTCCGCAACAATCTCGCCGCCGGCATGAAGCTGTGCGAGGAGAAGGGCGACTACGTGAGCCGCGACATGCTGCTGGCGCAGTTGAAGGACACCGAGGAAGACCACGCCTGGTGGCTGGAGCAGCAGCTGGGCCTGATCAAGCGCATCGGCCTGGAGCTGTACCAGCTGAGCAAGATCGACGGCAACGGCGCCCCGGCGCACTGAGCCGGCACCTCGAGCCGATCTGGTAGGGCCGACTGTCAGTCGGCCGCTTTTCGCAGAGCAGCCGACTAACAGTCGGCTCTACCAAGGGCCCGGAGCAGCCGACCAGCGGTCGGCTCTACCAGGCGCACCAAGCAACGTCGCCCGCCAGCACCGGAGCATCGCGAGCCAGCCTTCGCCAGCCAGCCGCTCCACCGCCCGCCAGCCGACAAACGAAAAAGCCGGGGAATCCCCGGCTTTTTCGTGTCCGGGGGGGGGGGCGGTTTAAAAGAAAAAAGCGATGGGCCCCCCGGCCCCG
>NZ_JACVTV010000179.1:0-4712 GCF_016624625.1 Stenotrophomonas sp. S41
ACAGCCGCCAGCGGCTGGGCCGGACCCCGGAGGGGGGTTCACGGCGTGTCCCGGGCAGTCCTGCCGACCCGGCCCACGCCATGAAGCCCAACGAGGCAACGCTCTGAACCTTACAGCGCCTCGAAAATACCCGCCGCGCCCATGCCCGTGCCGATGCACATCGTCACCATGCCGTACTTCTGCTGGCGACGACGCAGGCCGTGCAGCAGGGTCGCGGTGCGGATCGCGCCGGTCGCACCCAGCGGGTGGCCCAGGGCGATCGCGCCGCCCAGCGGGTTGACCTTGCTCGGGTCCAGGCCGCAATCGCGGATCACCGCCAGCGACTGCGCGGCGAAGGCTTCATTGAGCTCGATCCAATCCAGCTGGTCCTGGGTCAGGCCGGCCTGCTTCAGTGCCTTCGGGATCGCGGCGATCGGGCCGATGCCCATCACTTCCGGACGCACGCCGGCCACCGAGAAGCTGACGAAACGGGCCAGCGGGGTCAGGCCGTAATCCTTGATCGCCTGTTCCGAGGCCAGCAGCACCGCGCCGGCGCCGTCGCTCATCTGCGAGGAGTTGCCGGCGGTGACCGTGCCACCGAACTGGCCGTTGCGGAACACCGGGCGCAGCTTGGCCAGGCCTTCGGCCGAGGAGTCCGGACGCGGACCTTCGTCGGTGTCGGCAACCTTGTTGCGGGTGATGATGCGCTGGCCATCAGCCAGGTCCGGCAGGTGCGAGACGATCTCGTACGGGCTGATCTCATCCTTGAACTCGCCGTTCTGGATGGCGGCCATGGCCTTCTGGTGCGAGGCGAGGGCAAAGGCGTCCTGGTCTTCGCGCGAGACCTTCCACTCTTCAGCCACCTTCTCGGCGGTGATGCCCATGCCGTAGGCGATGGCCACATGGTCGTTGTCGAACACGCTCGGCGCCATCGCGATCTTGTTGCCCATCATCGGCACCATCGACATCGATTCGGTGCCGCCGGCCAGCATCAGGTCGGCGTTGCCCAGGCGGATCGCGTCGGCGGCCTGCGCCACGGCCTGCAGGCCGGAGGAGCAGAAGCGGTTCACGGTCTGCGCGGCAATCGTGTTCGGCAGGCCGGCCAGCAGCACGCCGATGCGCGCCACGTTCATGCCCTGCTCGGCTTCCGGCATCGCGCAGCCGATGATCGCGTCATCGATGCGGTTGACGTCCACGCCCGGGGCCTGGGCAACGACGCTGCGCAGCACGTGCGCAAGCATGTCGTCGGGGCGGGTGTTGCGGAACATGCCCTTGGGCGCCTTGCCAACCGGGGTGCGGGTGGCGGCGACGATGTAGGCGTCCTGGATTTGCTTGGTCATTGCGGTGATCTCTCGAATGGGTTTTGTAGAGTCGAGCCATGCTCGACTGCTACAGCCGGAGTGCCGACCAGCGGTCGGCACCTACCAGAGGCAGAGGAGTGCCGACCAACAGCCGGCACCCGCCATCAATCAGTTGCGCAGCGGCTTGCCGGTCTTCAGCATGTGCGCGATACGGGCCTGGGTCTTTTCCTGCTGGGCCAGTTCGACGAAGTGCTTGCGCTCCAGGGTCAGCAGCCACTCTTCGTCCACCAGGGTGCCGCGGTCGACCTTGCCGCCGCACAGCACGGTGGCGATGCGCTCGGCGATCTCGTAGTCGTACGGGCTGATGAAACGACCTTCCAGCATGTTGACCAGCATCATCTTGAAGGTGGCGATACCCACGTCACCGGCCACCTGGATGCGGCGTGCCGGCAGCGGCGGGCGGTAACCGGCTTCGGCCAGTGCACGTGCTTCGGCCTTGGCGATGTACAGCGCCTCGTAGCTGTTGAACACCACCTTGTCGGTGCTGCGCAGCAGGCCCAGTTCCTGGGCATTGACCGCCGAGTTGGACACCTTGGCCATCGCCACGGTCTCGAAGGTCTTCTTCAGTTCGGCGAACACGTCACCGCCCGGACCTGCGGCCTGCGAGGCACGCACGGCCAGTTCCTTCAGGCCGCCACCGGCCGGCAGCAGGCCGACGCCGGCCTCGACCAGGCCGATGTAGCTTTCCAGGAAGGCCACGGTCTTGGCGCTGTGCATCTGGAATTCGCAGCCGCCACCCAGGGCCAGGCCGCGCACGGCGGCAACCACCGGCACCAGCGAGTACTTGATGCGCTGGCTGGTGCGCTGGAAGTTGGCGACCATCTCTTCGAACTGGTCGACCTTGCCGGCCTGCAGCAGGCCGAGCGCACCGGCCAGGTCGGCACCGGCGGAGAAGGGTTCCTTCTGCTGCCAGATCACCAGGCCCTGGAAATCCTTCTCGGCGCGGCTGACGCATTCCTGCAGGCCATCGAGCACCTGGTCGGAAACGGTGTTCATCTTGGTCTTGAAGCTGACCACGGCGATGCCGTCGCCGTCGTGCCACATGCGCAGGCCGTCGTTCTCGAACACGGTCTCGCCCGGCGCGAACTTCTCGCCCAGCAGCGGATCCGGGAAGCGCTGGCGCTGGTACACCGGCAGGGCCGAACGCGGCAGCTTGGCGTTGCGCGACGGGCTGTAGCTGCCTTCGGCGGCGTGCACGCCGTCTCGGCCATCGAACACCCAGTCCGGCAGCGGGGCGCTGCTCATGCTCTTGCCGGCGACGATGTCATCGGCGATCCACTGCGCGACCTGCTTCCAGCCAGCAGCCTGCCAGGTCTCGAACGGGCCCAGCGACCAGCCGTAGCCCCAGCGGATGGCCAGGTCCACGTCGCGCGCGGTCTCGGCGATGTCGGCCAGGTGGTAGGCGCTGTAGTGGAACAGGTCGCGGAAGGTCGCCCACAGGAACTGTGCCTGCGGGTGCTGGCTTTCGCGCAGCTTGGCGAACTTCTCGGCCGGGTTCTTGATCTTCAGGATCTCGACCACTTCCGGTGCGGCGGTGCGGTCGGCCGGGCGATAGTCCTGCTTTTCCAGGTCGAGGACGACGATGTCCTTGCCGACCTTGCGGAAGATGCCGGCGCCGGTCTTCTGGCCCAGTGCGCCCTTGGCGATCAGCGCGTCCAGCCACTTCGGCGACTTGAAGAATTCATGCCACGGGTCGTTCGGCAGGGTGTCGCCCATGGTCTTGATGACGTGGGCCATGGTGTCCAGGCCGACCACATCCGAGGTGCGGTAGGTGGCCGACTTCGGGCGGCCGACCAGCGGGCCGGTCAGGCCGTCCACTTCATCGAAGCCCAGGCCGAATTCCTGGGTGTGGTGGATGGTGGACAGGATCGAGAACACGCCGATGCGGTTGCCGATGAAGTTCGGGGTGTCCTTGGCGTACACCACGCCCTTGCCCAGGGTGGTGACCAGGAATGCTTCCAGGCCTTCCAGCACGGCGGCGTCGGTGGTGGTGGCCGGGATCAGCTCGGCCAGGTGCATGTAGCGCGGCGGGTTGAAGAAGTGCACGCCGCAGAAGCGGTGGCGCAGCTGCTCCGGCAGCACGTCGGCCAGCTTGTTGATGCCCAGGCCCGAGGTGTTGGAGGCCAGCACCGCGTGGTCGGCCACGAACGGGGCGATCTTCTTGTACAGGTCCTGCTTCCAGTCCATGCGCTCGGCGATGGCCTCGATGATCAGGTCGCAGTCCTTCAGCTGTTCCAGGCCCGACTCGTAGTTGGCCGGGGTGATGGCTTCAGCCAGCGACTTGCTGGCCAGCGGCGCCGGGCTCAGCTTGCCCAGGTTGGCGATCGCCTTCAGCACGATGCCGTCGGCCGGACCTTCCTTGGCAGGCAGGTCGAACAGCACGGTGTCGACGCCAGCGTTGGTGAGGTGGGCGGCGATCTGGGCACCCATGACGCCGGCACCCAGCACGGCGGCGCGGCGGACTAGCAGGGAATTGGACATGGTGTAGGGCCTTTGTTGGTCAGCAGTTACTGGGTGGGTCACACCCGGTGGAATCACGGGGAAGCGGGCAGGGCACTGCCGCGTGCGGCGGCGCGGAACCCGGCTTCGGCGAAATGGATCAGTTCATGGGCGGCATGGGCACGATGCGCCGCTTCGGTGACACCTGCGGGTCGCTTGATCAGGCCGAAATCTGCCATGGCGTAGGTGAGCGAACCGGCCAGGAAATCCAGGCGCCAGTACAGCTCCTCCTTGCTCAGGCCCGGCACGCACTCGGCGATGGCCTTGCCGAACGCGCGCAGCACGTGGCCGTAGTGGTCGGACAGGAACTTGCGCAGGTTGTCGTTCTTCTCGGCGTAGGCGCGGGCGATCACCCGCACGAAGGCGCCGCCGCTCTGCCGGTCCTGGGCCATGGCCAGGGCGGGCTCGACGAAGGCGGCCAGCACCGGGCGCAGTTCGCCGGGGTGTTCGCTGCGGGCGCGCTCGAGCTGGGCCAGGCGCGCGCCGGTCATCTCGTCCATGCGGCGGCGGAACACCTCGTTGACCAGGTTTTCCTTGGAGCCGAAGTGGTAGTTGACCGCCGCGATGTTGACGTCGGCCTGGCTGGTGACCTGGCGCAGGGAGGTGCCGGCGAAGCCATGCAGGGCGAACAGCTCCTCGGCGGCGCCGAGGATCCGGTCCTTGGTCGAGAAGTGGGCGGGCTTGGCCATGGGGCGGCGGACCTTAATCAAACGATTGTTTGATACTAGGACCAGACGGGGGCGTATGGCATTTTGCAGTGCAGCAAAACGGCCGGGGCGGTCAGAATCCGCTCAGGTGGGTGAATGGGGTGGGGTGGGGGGGGGGGGGGGGCCCCCCCCCGGGCCCCCCCCCCCCCCCCCCCCCCCCCGGCCG
>NZ_JACVTV010000017.1:0-59432 GCF_016624625.1 Stenotrophomonas sp. S41
CGGTCTTGCCGTGTGCGCAGGACAGCGCACACGAGCAAGCGGCGACCGAGCTTACATGGACGTACTTGCAGCGTCCCCCGCGCAATCCACCCGCCCGGCCAGCCCACAAAATCCCAACGCACCGAGCGCCCACCCCGAGGGGCTTCGCCGTTGGCTGTAAACCCGGGAACCCCGGAAACGAAAACGCCCCGGCACACGGCCAGGGCGTCTTCGAAGCCTGCGGCAGCAGGAATCAGAACTCCTGCCAGTCTCCGTCCGCCAGCTCGGCAGCCATCGGGCGACCGCCGGTGCTGCGGCGTGCCGGCGGTGCGGCCGGTGCCGGTGCCGGGGCGACCACGCGCGGGGCCGGTGCCGGGGCGCGCGGGGCGACCACGATCTCGGCTTCGTCCACCACGAAGATCGACACGGCCTCGCTCAGGTGGCCGGCCTGCTCTTCCATCGCGCGGGCAGCAGCAGTGGCTTCTTCCACCAGCGCAGCATTCTGCTGGGTGGTCTCGTCCATCTGCACCACGGTCTGGTTGACCTGCTCGATGCCGGCCGACTGTTCCTGCGAGGCGGCGGAGATCTCCGCCATGATGTCGGTCACGCGCTGCACCGAGGCGACGATCTCGCCCATGGTCGCGCCGGCCTTGTGCACCAGTGCCGAGCCATCGTTGACCTTGCCGACCGAATCGTCGATCAGACCCTTGATCTCCTTCGCTGCAGCGGCCGAGCGCTGTGCCAGGGTGCGCACTTCGCTGGCGACCACGGCGAAGCCGCGGCCCTGTTCACCGGCACGCGCGGCTTCCACCGCGGCGTTCAGTGCCAGGATGTTGGTCTGGAAGGCGATGCCGTCGATCACCGAGATGATCTCGGCGATCTTCTTCGACGACGCCTGGATGGCCGACATGGTGGTGACCACCTGGCCGACCACGTCGCCGCCCTGCGAGGCGACACCGTGTGCGCCGATGGCCAGCTGGTTGGCCTGGCGGGCGTGCTCGGCGTTCTGGCGAACGGTCGAGGTCAGCTCTTCCATCGAGGCGGCGGTTTCTTCCAGGTTGGCAGCCTGCTGCTCGGTGCGGCGCGACAGATCGCTGTTGCCCGAGGCGATCTCACCGGCGGCCGAGTTGATCGCGCGGCTGGACTGCTTGATGCGGGTGACGATCTCGCTCAGCTGCGCGGCGGTGGCATTGGCATCGTCACGCATGCGGGCGAACACGCCCTGGTAATCGCCGTGCATGCGCACGGTCAGGTCACCCTGCGACAGCGCAGCCAGCAGGCCGGAGATCTGCTCGATGCTGCCGGCGTTGGCGTCCAGCAGGCCGTTGATCTGCTGGGCCAGCTGCAGGAAGAAGCCTTCCTTGCCGTTGGCATCGATGCGGCCGGACAGGTCGCCGGCGGCAGCCTGGGCGATGACGCGGGCCACTTCGGCTTCGACCTGCGCTTCCTGGGTGCGGTCGCGCCATTCCACCACGTAGCCGACGGTGTCACCGGCTTCGTTGCGGATGGTCGAGGCGACCTGGGCGAACTGCGCATCGCCATACTGCATCGGGCGGCGGGCGACGCCGTGGGCCTTCAGGTTGGCCACCAGGGTGGTGTCCATCTCGCCACGGTGTTCCAGCACGGTCACCGGCTTGCCGACCAGCGACGCCTGCGCGTCGAAGTCCGGCAGGTCGCGGCGCACGTCGTCCTGGTACTGGACCAGGGTCTGCTGCAGGGCGCGGTTGCTGTAGACGATGGTGTTGTTCGGGTCGGTCAGGTACACGCCGGTGGAGCTGTAATCCAGGGCGGTACGGATGCGCAGGTTCTCGCGGGCGACGGCGGCATCGGTCTCGATGCGCTCGCGCAGGTCGCGCTGCATGCGCTGCATGGCCTGCATCAGTTCGCCCACTTCGTCCTGGCGGCTGACATCGATATGGCCGTCGAGCTTGCCGCCGGCGACGTCGTTGGCGACCGAAACGGCGCCACGCACGCCGCCGACCAGGGCACGGGCGAACAGCCACACCAGCACCAGGCCCAGCGCGGCGCCGCCGAACAGGGCGATCACCATCAGCGTGGCCGATGCGGCGTAAGTGGAGGACGCTTCGTCGCGCGACGCGCGCGCCAGGCGATTGTCTTCGGCGATCAGCGACTCCAGAGCCGCCGTTGCCTTGCTGTGCTTGTTGCGGGTCTCGCCAACGAAGGTGTCGATGGCATCGTCCGGCAGATCCAGCTCCAGCATTTCGGTGACGCTGTCATACGAAGCGAGCGCCGCTTTCCAGTCGGCAGCGAAGGCGTCAAACAGCTTCTTCTGCTGCGCGTTGTCGATCATCTTGGGGTAATCGACGACTGCCTTGTCCATTCGGGCGCGCACATCCTTGGCGCGGTTGCGCGCATCGGTCTTGACGTCGTCGCTGGCGCGGATCAGTTGCTGGTAGGCCGCGTTGCGGTATTCGCCGACCATGCCGCGCATCTCGCCGGCCATGCGGATGCTTTCCATCCGCGACCCCGCCAGCTCGGTGGTGACGTTGTTCAGCGAATGCAGGCCACGATAGGCGACGATGCCCTGCAGCAGCATCACCAGCAGGATGACGCCGAACGTCAACAGCAGCTTCGGCATCAGTTTGAGGTTGTTGATCCACGGCATGGGCGTTGCGATCTCCTAAGGCAGACGCGTCCGGGCGTCTTGCCCGGTTGCAGCAGACCACGCCGGCGAGGGGCCGGCGTGGTGATGGACAGCGGATTACTTGATGTTGGCCAGCTTCAGGCTTGCCGGCGAGCTGACTTCGATTTCAGCGCGCGAGGCATCGCGCTGGATCTTGCCCAGCACGCAGACGGTCTTGCCTTCCAGGCTTTCCAGCGGGAAGTTGAACTTGCCGCGGTTCTCGCCGGCGATGCGGGCCGAGAAGGTGTGGCGCGGGAAGGCGCCGCCCATGTAAAGGAAGGTCGGCTGGCCTTCGGAACCTTCCGCGAAGCGTGCCTTCTCGACCTTGCCGCAGACCATGCCGTCCTTGCCGACCGAGCGCGGGGCCATTTCCGGCGGGATCATGTCGGCCGACTGTGCGAAAGCGGAAGAAGCAGTGGTGGCCAGGACGGCAGCCGAAACGAACGCAAGCAGGGACTTCATCGGGGTGATTCTCCGGGGATTGTGATGGTCGATCCGGTTCTGCGCGCTCCTGCGCGACCGGGTTCATGTCCCCCTATCGGCACTGCCGCGGGGAACTGAAGGGCTCGGTTACAGAAACGTGAGGGAAGTCCGCCTGCTCAGGCCGCGGCGTCTTCGACCAGGCTGGCCTGGCCCATGTCGGCGCTGTCCAGCAGGGTTTCGATGTCCAGCAGGATCAGCATGCGGTCGTCCTGCGTGCCGATGCCGGAAATGAAGCGGGTATCGACGGCGGCGCCGAATTCCGGGGTGGGGCGGATCTGATCGCCCGACAGCGGGATCACGTCGGAAACGCTGTCGACGACGATGCCGACCACGCGGTCATCCACGTTCAGCACGATCATCACGGTGAAGGCGTCGTAGGTCGCGTTTTCCAGGCGCAGCTTCAGGCGCAGGTCGATGACCGGAACGATGGTGCCGCGCAGGTTGATGACGCCCTTGATGTAGTCCGGTGCGTCCGGCACGCGGGTGACCGCGTCGTAGCCACGGATTTCCTGCACCTTGAGGATGTCCACGCCGTAGTGCTCGGCGCCGAGGGTGAAGCTGAGGAATTCGCCACCGGCGCTGGCGGTGGAGCTGGTCTTGTCGTTCATCGAGGGTCCTGGTCTGCCGGAATTCCGGTGTCAGGCTCGATATCGGCCCCGTGGGTGGGGACTTTAGGTGGGCAGGTGTGTCATCCACGCATGGCGTGGATCTACCGGGGAGGCGCGTGGGGTCGGATCCTTTTCCGCAGGAAAAGGCTCTGACCCCGGGGACTGCCTTACATCTCGCCGTTCTGGCGCGCCTTGCGCTGGCGGTCGATGCGGAAGATGTAACGCTGGATGGCGCTGTCGCCACCGCGCGGCAGGTCGTCGAAGCGCATGCCGATGCGCTTGACCTCGATGCCGTTGGGTTGCCGCTGCGGCAGCATGTTGCAGACCACCAGGGAAATCTGCAGGTCCGGGCCATCGGGCATCGACAGCACGGCGTTGTAGCGCTTCTGCAGGCTGAACACCGCGCAGTCATTGGGCACGGTGACGGCCAGGCCGCCGCCGCTGATGTCGACCACGCGCATCGACAGCGCTTCGCTGCCGACTTCACCGGCGGGCAGGGTCAGCTGCGGCGAGTCGGTGATGGGGGTCTCCAGGCGGTACAGCTCGCGCCGCTGCAGGTGCACCAGTTCTTCCGGCAGCGGCGCGCGGAAGGCGACGTGGCCTTCGTTGTCCACCCGCTGCAGGTCCTGCAGGCGGAAGCGCACCAGTACCCGTTCCAGCTGGGCGAAGCAGAGCAGGTGATCGGCCTCTTCGGCGGCGCGGTTGGAGGCTTCCTGCGGGCTGCCATCGAGCAGCAGGAAATCGTCGTCCTCGTCCAGGTCGAGCAGGGCGGTCGGGAAGGAACGATCACGACCGTCGATGTGGGCGTTGATCAGCGAACGCTGGTCGATCAGCGAACGCAGCAGCTGGCGCAGCTGGCGGGGATTGCGCACCAGGAAGCGTTCGTCGGCGGCGTCGGCCGCGTGGGCATCGTGCTGGTCGTTGTCGTGGCCGTCGGACATGGAATCTTGGTTCTGGGGCGGGGGCCGACACGCGCTGGCGCGTGGCTTGAAAGAGGTATCGGCCGGGGTCGGCAATTATGAAGTGTGAAATGCATCACTTTCCATAGACGGTGCCGCCGCCTTGATGCGGGTCCGGTCATGCCGCAACCGGACCCGCTGTGGCTCAGAACTCCTGCCAGTCGCCGTCACCGGCCAGCGCAGGCTGCGCCACCGGCTTGCGGGCCCGCGACGGGGCCGGTGTGGCAACCGAAGTGGGCTTGCGCGCCACCGGGGCTGCGGCAATGGCGCGCGGTGCAGGAGCGCTCAGGCCGGGAGTGGCCAGGCGGAAGCGGGCCACGGCTTCACCCAGCTGCGCGGCCTGGTCTTCCATCGCCCGTGCGGCGGCGGTGGCTTCTTCCACCAGCGCAGCGTTCTGCTGGGTGGTTTCGTCCATCTGCACCACGGTCTGGTTGACCTGCTCGATGCCGGCCGACTGCTCCTGCGAGGCAGCGGAGATCTCGGCCATGATGTCGGTGACGCGCTGCACCGAGGCGACGATCTCGCCCATCGTGCTGCCGGCCTGGTGGACCAAGCTGGAGCCTTCGGCAACCTTGCCGACCGAATCATCGATCAGGCCCTTGATCTCCTTGGCGGCGGCGGCCGAGCGCTGGGCGAGGGTACGCACTTCGCTGGCGACCACGGCGAAGCCGCGACCCTGTTCACCGGCACGCGCCGCTTCCACCGCGGCATTCAGCGCCAGGATGTTGGTCTGGAAGGCGATGCCGTCGATGACGCTGATGATCTCGGCGATCTTCTTCGACGACGCCTCGATGGCCGACATGGTGACGACCACCTGGCCGACCACTTCGCCACCCTGCGAAGCGACGCCGTGTGCGCCGATCGCCAGCTGGTTGGCCTGGCGGGCGTGCTCGGCGTTCTGCTTCACCGTGGAGGTAAGTTCCTCCATCGATGCCGCGGTCTCTTCCAGGTTGGCGGCCTGCTGTTCGGTGCGGCGCGACAGGTCGCTGTTGCCCGAGGCGATCTCGCCGGCGGCCAGGGTGATGCTGCCGGCGCTGGCCTGGATCTGGCCGACGATCTGGGTCAGCTGGGCGACGGTGGTGTTGGCGTCGTCACGCATGCGGGCGAACACGCCATGGAACTGGCCGTCCATGCGTGCGGTCAGGTCGCCTTCGGCGATGGCCTGCAGCAGCTGCGAGAGCTGGCCGAGGTTGCCGTCGGCCACCTGCATCATCGAGTTCAGCTGCTCGATCATCACCTTGAAGTCATGGTCGAAGCGATCGGCATCGCCGCGCTGGCTGAAGTCACCGGCGGCCGCCGCGTTGGCCAGCTGCTGGATCTGGGTGTTGATGGCCAGCAGGCTGGCTTTCGCCGCATCCATGGCTTCGTGCAGGAACGCGCGGGTGCCAGGCAGGCGCTGCGCATCCTGGGTCAGGTTGCCGGCGGCGTACTGGTTCAGCACGTCGAAGGCGGCGCGGATCGAATCGAGGTGCTCGAAGATGACGGTGTTGATGCCGCCGGCCAGCTGGCCGTACACGCCGGGGAAATCCTCTGGGATGCGATGGCTGATGTCCGGGCCGGCATGCATCTCCGCCATCAGCTGGGTCTGCTCGGAGAAGCGGCGCAGCATGGCGGTCATGTCGCTGGTGGCGGTCAGCATGCGGCCGGCTTCGTCCTTGCTGGTGGCCTGGGTGGTGACGCTGAGGTCGCCGCGGGCGACGGCCTGGATGGCGGTCAGTGCCTTGCCGAGCGGAACGGTGACGGCGCGCGAGATGACCACGGCCAGTGCAGCGGCGACCAGCGACAGCAGCACGATGGTGCCGACGATGGCGATCATGCTGTTGCGGTGGGTGGCGTTGGCGGCGTCGATCTTGGCCTGCATCTGCGTGCCGAGGAAGGCGCTCAGTGCCTTCAGTTCCTCGAAGGCCTTGCGGCGCGCCGGGCGCGACTGCTCATCGGAGACCTGCTGGGCCAGCACGCCGTCGCCGGCATCGGCGGCCGCGCGCAGCTTCGCATTGGCGTTGAAGTAGGCGTCGACACCGGCCTTCACCGGCTGGTACAGGGCGCGTTCCTTGTCGCCGGTCGGCAGCGCAGCATAGGCGGCAAGTTCCTTGCGCACGATGTCGGCGCTGTCGTCCATGCGCTTGTTGTAGTCGGCCACCTTTTCCGGCTGGTCGAGCATGGTCAGCAGCGCCAGCTCGTAGGTGCGGAATTCACCCAGCTGCGAACGCACTTCGCCCAGGTGCTGCACCGAGGGAATGTCGTTGCTGGCCATCGCACCCAGCTGGGCGTTGGCCTCGCTGAGACGGACCAGGGCGAACAGGCCCAGGACCAGGGTCATCAGCGTCGTCAGGGTGAAGCCCACGGCCAGCTTGCGGGCGATGGGCAGATCATGGAACCACTTCATGCAGGGTGCTCCGGGTGGGCAGGTGGCCGGCGCACGGGCGCGGGCCGGGGGAATGCAGAGGGAAACGGTCGGGCCGGTGGGGGTTCGGTGACTGCCGTCAAAGCCAGATAGCGGCGTGGTTTGCACGGACTTTATGGATGGATGTCACATTCGTGTGCGTAGGGTGAAACGGTGCGAAAGCCTTGTGGGACGGGCGCTTTCACTTCGTTGGTTGGTTGCAGTGGAAACTGCCTTCACGACGGAGATCACAGTGCGTGATGCGGGCGTGGGGTCAGAGCCCTTTGCTGTGCAAAGGGATCCGACCCCCGAGGGGCGCGGCTGCGCGCAAACAAAAACCGCCGCCCCTGCGGGCGGCGGTTCGGGTACAGCGCGGTGCGGTGGCTCAGGCGGCCTGCGGCACGCGCAGCGAACGCACCAGGCCACCGATGTCGACGATCAGGGCGACACGGCCGTCGCCAAGGATGGTGGCACCGGACACCCCGCCGATGCGGCGGTAGTTGTTCTCGATGTTCTTCACCACCACCTGCTGCTGGCCGACCAGTTCGTCCACTTCCAGGGCGATCTTCTGCCCATCGCCCTCGACCACCACCACCAGCGATTCGCTGTTGGCGCTGCGGGCGCCATAGCCGTAGTACTCGCTCAGCGAGAGGATCGGCAGGTACTCGCCACGCACGCGCAGCACGCGGCCTTCGCCGGCCATGCTGCGGATGTCCTCGGGCTGCGGCTGCAGGGCTTCCAGCACGTAGGCCAGCGGCAGGATCAGGGTTTCACCGGCCACCGCCACGGTCATGCCGTCGAGGATGGCCAGGGTCAGCGGCAGGCGGATCAGCGTGCGCGTACCGCTGCCCAGGCTGCTTTCGATCTGCACTTCGCCACCCAGTGCCTGGATGTTGCGGCGGACCACGTCCATGCCCACGCCACGCCCGGACAGATCGGTCACTGCATCGGCGGTGGAGAAGCCGGGCTGGAAGATCAGGTCCCAGACCTGCGAATCGGTCGGGTTGTCCGGTACGGCCAGGCCGCGTTCGTGTGCTTTGGCCAGGATCTTGTCGCGGTTCAGGCCGCGGCCGTCGTCGCTGACTTCGATGACGATGTGGCCGCCCTGATGCGAAGCGGCCAGGGTGATCGTACCGGTCTCGTCCTTGCCTGCGTCACGACGCACGTCCGGCATTTCCAGGCCATGGTCGATCGAGTTGCGGACCAGATGGACCAGCGGGTCGGCGATCTTCTCGATCAGGCCCTTGTCCAGTTCGGTGCCTTCGCCCACGGTGCGCAGGCGCACCTGCTTGCCGAGGCGGGTCGAGAGGTCGCGGACCAGGCGCGGGAAGCGGCGGAACACCGCATCGACCGGCAGCATGCGCACGCCGATCACCGCTTCCTGCAGGTCGCGGGTGTTGCGTTCAAGCTGGTCCAGGCCGGCGAACAGGCTTTCGGCATGCACCGGGTCCAGTGCGTGCGAGACCTGCTTGAGCATGGCCTGGGTGATGACCAGTTCACCGACCAGGTTGATCAGTGCGTCGACCTTGTCCACGCTGACGCGGATCGAGGTTTCGGCTTCCTGTGCGCCGCCACCACTGGCGGCCGGCGCGGCGGGGGCGGCTGCAGCCACCGGTGCAACGGGGGTGGAAGGGGCAACAACGGGTGCAGCGGGGGCCTGGGTGGCCAGGCTCGGCGGCGCGGCCGGACGGATGTCCAGTTCGCAGTCGTCCAGCACCCAGGCAAAGGTGTCTTCGATCTTGCTGCGCGGCACCTTGCCGACCAGGCCCAGGTCCCACGCCAGGTGGGCCTCGAGCGGGTCGAGCTGGGCGAAGCCGGGCAGGCGCTCCATGCGCGCGGCGACCTGCAGCGAACCCAGGTGTTCCAGTTCGCGGATGATGCGCAGCGGATCGTTGCCGCTCATGAACAGCGACGGCGCCGGGGTGAAGCCGATCTGCCAGGCTTCGGGCGTATCGTCGACCTTGGCTTCGGCAGCGGCCGGAGCGCTGGCGGCCACCTGGCCGGACAGCACCGCTTCCAGGCGCGCCTTCACCTCGGCGACGGCGGCCGGGTCAGCGGCCTGGCCGTGCTCGGCTTCGCGCAGCAGGGCGCGCAGTACGTCCACCGAGGACAGCATCGCGTCCACCGCGGCCGGTTCCAGTGCACGCTTGCCGGCACGCAGCTCATCCAGCAGCGTTTCCAGCACGTGGGTCAGGCCGGCGATCGCATCGAAGCCGAAGGTGCCGGCGCCACCCTTGATGGAGTGGGCGGCGCGGAACACCGAATTGATGATCTCCGCGTCCTGTTGCCCCGATTCCAGGGCCAGCAGGCCGGCCTCCATCGCGTCGAGGCCTTCGCGGCTCTCCTCGAAGAAGGTGGCGTGGAAGCGTTGCAGGTCCATGCTCATGGCAGAGGCAATCCGGAAACGTGGGGTAGGGGCGGTTCAGGGGTGCCGGGCGATCAGCCCAGCACCTTCTGCACGGTGGCGACCAGCTGTTCGGGGTTGAACGGCTTGACCAGCCAGCCGGTGGCACCGGCGGCCTTGCCTTCGGACTTCTTGTCCGCAGCCGACTCGGTGGTCAGCATCAGCATCGGGGTGAACTTGTAGTCCGGCAGCTGGCGCAGCTCGCGGATCAGGCTGATGCCGTCCATGTTCGGCATGTTGACGTCGGTGACCACCGCGTTGAAACGCTGGCCCTTGGCGCGACCGAGCGCGACCGCGCCGTCTTCGGCTTCTTCGACGGCAAAACCGGCCGAGGTGAGGGCGAAGGAAACCATCTGGCGCATCGACGCCGAATCGTCCACCACCAAGATACGTGCGCTCATGCAGCGTTCTCCACAGATTTCAGGTTGTCATGGGGTACGTCCAGGCCCAGGGCCTGGGTGACGCCCAACAGGCGGGCGGCGTCACGGAAGGTTGCAGTGCAACCGTGGAAGCCGGTGCCCAGGCCCGCCTCGCGGCGCGCCTGCACGAACGCACACAGCACCTGCACGCTGGCCGTGTGGATGCGACCGACCTGGCTTGCGTCCAGGGTCAGTTCGCCTGCTTCCACCACAAGGGGCGAAAGGCGGTTCTTGAGCTCGGTGCTGTTCTCGATGCCGAGATCGTCACCCAGTTCGACAGTGCTCATCGTTGCTCCGGACAAACGGTTCCGAGATCCATAACGGCACCCGGCAGGGGTTCTTTAGGGTTGAATCGATTGGCCGCATATCCACGCGGGCGCGTCCAGTAGGTCCACGCCATGCGTGGATGGGACTCAGGCCAACAACCGGGTCGCATCGAGCAGGATCATCGGTCGCTGGCTGATGCGGGCCACGCCGCGGAACAGCTCGTTGGAGATCTGGCAGATGCGGGCGGTATCGGGCGGCTCGATCTGCGAGTCGGTGAGGCTGGCCACGTCCTCGACCGCCGACACGCGCAGGCCGAGGGTTTCACCGTTCTCTTCCAGCACCACGATGCGGGTCTGCGCATCGTCTTCGGCGGTGGCCGCGCCCAGGTGGATGCCCAGGTCCATCACCGGCACCACCTGGCCACGCAGGTTCATGATGCCGAGCATGGCCGGGGCCGTGCCGCGCAGCGGCAGCAGCGGTACGGGCAGCACCACTTCCTGCACCTTCAGCAGTTCCAGTGCATAGGCCTGGGTGCCACAGCGCAGGCGCAGCCAGCGCGAGGTGCGTTCGGCGGCGCGGCGGTTGTGCGGGTTGGCGCCATGCGGCGGCTGGTGGGCCTGCGCCTGCAGTTCCTGCCAGCTGCCGGGGCGGATGCCGGGCGGCGCATCGAGGGCGACGCGCGGCGGCGGTGCGACGGCGGCGCGTGCGACCGGCGCAGGGGCAGGGGCAGGGGCAGGGCGCGGCGCTGCCGGGATGGGGGCTGCGGGCACGACCGGCGCCGGCGGCGGCACAGCCTCGCCTATGGCGGCGGCCTCGAAGGCGGCCTGCAGGGCAGGGCTGTCGGTGTGCGCCAGGCGATGGCTGTCGGCGCTGTCGGTTTCGTAGATCACTTCGTCCGGCAGGTCGTCCCAGGTCGGCTTGGGGGCGTCCGGCCCGGTGGCGGGTTCGGGCGCCGCTGCGCTCGCCGGAAGTGCCCCGGCGCTACCGGTGGTGTCGCCGGTCTCGTAGACCACTTCGGCGGGCAGGTCATCCCAGGTCGGTTCGCGTTCGGGTGCCGCAACGACGGCGGCGGTTTCGGGTGCCGCTGCGCTCGCCGGGCGTGGCCCGGCGCTACCGGGGGTGTCGCCGGTCTCGTAGATGACCTCGGCCGGCAGGTCGTCCCAGGTGGGTTCGCGTTCGGGCGCCGCGACCACGGCGGCTTCGAAGGCGGCTTCCAGCAGGGCGTCGTCCACGGCGGTTGCAACGGCCGTGTCGCCGGTTTCGTAGATGACTTCGGCTGGCAGGTCGTCCCAGGTCGGTTCGCGCTCGGGCGCAGGCGCGGCGGCGACCGGCGCCGGCGGCGCGGCGACGGCGATGGCCTCGCCCAGCAGCTCGTCCAGATAGTCGTCCAGCACGCCGGGGGTGTTCATGCTGCCTGCTCCAGGGCACGCGCGTCTTCGCCGAGGATCCAGTTCAGCGCACGGCGATAGGCCGCCAGGCCGCGGCCCGGGTAGTCCTCGCCCACGCTGGGCAGGGTCAGGCCGGCGGCATTGCTGATGCGGGTGTCGATCGGGATCGCGTCTTCCCACACGCGGGTGCCGTGGCGGTCCTGCATGGTGCGCAGTGATTCGTTGCCGGCGCGGGTGCGGCGGTCGAACAGGGTCGGCAGGATCGAGATCGGCAGCGGACGGCGGCGCGAGCGCTCGACCATCTCGCCAGTGCGCACCATGCCGTCCAGGCCGTGCAGGGCCAGCGGCTCGGCCTGGGTCGGAATGATCAGGCGGTCGGCTGCGGCCAGCGCGTTGATCATCAGCAGGCCGAGGGTCGGCGCGCAGTCCAGCAGGATGTAGTCGTGCTGGCCATGGTGGCGGGCCAGCGCGTTCTGCAGCGCGAGGCCAAGCCCGGGCTGGTTGGCGCTGCGCCGTTCCAGGGTGGCCAGCGAGGCCTGCGCGCAGACGTAGTCCAGGCCGCCGATGCTGCTGGGGTGGCTCAGCGTGGACAGCTCGGCCGGCGGCGCGCCGAACAGTTCCAGCACGCCGGCCGGCGCCGGCTCGACCGGCACGCCGAAGGCGCGGGTGAGCGAGGCGTGCGGGTCCAGGTCGATCAACAGCACGCGGTGGCCCTGTGCGGCCAGGCCGCGACCGAGGGCGAGGGTGGTGGTGGTCTTGCCGACTCCACCCTTCTGGTTGGCGACTGCCCAGATGCGCATCGGGTTACTCCTTCATTGCCGGGGGAACGGCGGCGCCGACGCGGCTGCCAGCCGGCACCGGCAACTGCACCGGTGCGATGGGGGAAACAGGGGCGCCGCGCGGTGCGGCAGCAGCTTCGGTGGTCGCGCCGGCGGCGGCATTGCCGCCACCTGCAGCAGCGTTCAGGCGATCGCCCAGCGGATCGACGGCATGGCTGGTGTCGGCCAGGATGATGACCATCACCCGCCGGTTGCGGTTGCGGCCCTGTGCGCTGTCATTTGCGTCGCGCGGGCGGAACTGGCCGTAGCCGACCATGGCCAGCCGCGAGGGCTGCACGCCCTGGTCGGCGAACAGGTGCACCACGCTGGCGGCGCGACCGGCCGACAATTCCCAGTTGGACGGGAAGGTCGCGGTGGCGATCGGCACGTCGTCGGTGTGGCCTTCCACGCGCACGCTGTTGGGCACATCACGCAGCACCTCGGCCAGGCTGGCCAGGGTCTGTCGTGCGTGCACGTCCAGCGCGGCCGAGCCGGTCGGGAACAGGATGTCGCTGTTGATCTCGACTTCGATCCACAGCTCGGTGCGGCGCACGCTGATCATGCCGCGGTCGATCAGCGGCGACAGCGCGGCGGTCAGGCGGTCGGCGATGCTGTTGAGCTGGCGCTCGGCGCGCGCGATCTGTTCCTGGTTGTGCACCGAGACCGGCATGCGCATCTGCGAGGCCATCGCCGGCAGCAGGGTGGGATCGTGGGTGGGCGTGGGCGCCGACGGACCGATCTTCGTGCCCGACTTGATCACAGAGGGGCTGTCCCAGCCGCCGCCCTGCACCTGCTTGTTGCCCACCTGCACCGGGTTGATGGTGCGCGGCGCACCGCCGAAGGCATCGGTCAGGGCATCGGCCATGATCCGGTACTTGCCCTCGTTGACCGAGGAAATGGCGTACATGACCACGAAGAAGGCGAGCAGCAACGTCATCAGGTCGGCATAGGGGATGGCCCATGCCTCGTGGTTGGCGTGCTCTTCGTGGTGCTTGCGGCGGGCCATGTCAGTGCAGGAAGCCGGTGAGGTTGGTTTCGATGTTGCGCGGGTTCTCGCCCTGGGCGATCGAGATCAGGCCTTCGATGACCATTTCGCGGTCGCGGGTGTTGTGCGCGATCACGCCCTTCAGCTTGGCGGCGATGGGCAGGAACAGCAGGTTCGCCGAGGCGATGCCATAGATGGTGGCGGTGAACGCGGCGGCGATGCCGTGGCCCAGCTTGCTGGGGTCGGCCAGGTTCTTCATCACCGCGATCAGGCCCAGCACGGCGCCGATGATGCCCAGGGTCGGTGCATAGATGCCCATGGCCTCGAAGACCTTGGCCGCGGCCTGGTCCTGGTGTTCCTGGCCGCTCAGTTCGATTTCCAGCATGTGCCGGATCGATTCGGGCTCCACGCCATCGACCAGCAGCTGCAGGCCCTTGCGCAGGAACGGGTCGCGCTGTGCTTCCACCTGCGATTCCAGGCCCAGCAGGCCCTGGCGGCGGGCGATGTTGCTCCACTCGACGATCTGCTTGATCAGTTCGTGGCGGTCGCTGTGCGGCGGGCGCACGACCCAGCGCACGATCTTGAAGGCGTGCTTGAACACCGCAGGCGCGGTGTGCAGCAGGATCGACGCCACGGTGCCGACGATCACGATCACGAAAGCGGCAGGCGACCACAGCGAAGCCAGGCCGGCGCCCTTCAGGATGCTGCCGCCGACCAGCGAGGCCAGGGCGAGAAAGAGTCCAATGAGGCTGAGTCTATCCATGGGTCCGGTATCGGCTTGTGTGAATGGGACTTGAGACACCGGTAGATCGTGTACAGACGGTAGTCACAGTTTTCGGGTCGCGGGGGGGGGGGGGGGGCCCCCCCCCCCGGCCGGGGGGGGGGGGGGCGCGCCGCCCCCCCCCCCGCGGGGGCCCATACCGGGTCGCGCGGGGCCTGGCCCGGCGTGGCTTCAGCGCAGGCCGTCCACGTCCAGGATCAGGGCCATTCGACCATCGCCGATCAAGGTTGCACCGGCGTAACCGCGCAGGCCGCGCAGGGCCTTGGGCAGTGGCTTGATCACCACTTCCTCGCGGCCGCGCACCTGGTCCACGACCAGACCGAAGCGGGCTTCACCAGCCTGCAGCACCACGATGGTCAGCAGGGTGGAGGCGGCCGGCGTCACATCCAGCCACTGGCGCAGGTCGACCAGCGGCAGGGTGTGCGAGCGGCGGTCCAGCACCGCACGGCCATCGAACCAGCCCAGCGAGGTGCGCGGCGCGTGCAGCACTTCCATCACGCGGGCCAGCGGCAGGGCGTAGACATCCTCGCCGGCCTGCACCAGCAGGGTCGGCAGGATGGCCAGGGTGAGCGGCACGCGGATCAGGAAGCGGCTGCCACGGCCCAGTTCGGACTGGATCTGGATCTGCCCGCTCAGTTCGCGGATGCGCGACTGCACCACGTCCATGCCGACGCCGCGGCCGGAAATATCGGTGACCTGCTGCTTGGTCGAGAAGCCGGGAAGGAACACCAGGTGCAGGCATTCCTCGCTGCTCAGGCGGGCGGCGGCTTCCGGATCGATCAGGCCCTTCTCGCGTGCCTTGGCGCGCAGCTTTTCCGGATCGATGCCGGCACCGTCATCCTGCACTTCGATGCTGACGTAGTCGCCTTCCTGCTGCGCCGACAGGCGCACATGGCCCATCCGCGGCTTGCCCTGCGCTTCACGCAGGTCAGGCATTTCCACGCCGTGGTCGATGGCGTTGCGCACCAGGTGCACCAGCGGGTCGGCCAGCGCTTCGACCAGGTTGCGGTCCAGTTCGGTCTCGGCGCCGATCAGCTCCAGGTCCACTTCCTTCTGCAGCGAACGGGCGACGTCGCGGGCCACCTTCGGGAAGCGCGAGAACACCTTGCCGACCGGCTGCATGCGGGTGCGCATGACCGCCGACTGCAGGCGCGCGGTGGCGATGTCCAGCGTCGACACGGCGCGGTCCAGCTCTTCGTCGCGCAGGCGGGTGCGCAGGGTCTTGAGCCGGTTCCGTGACAGCACCAGTTCGCCGATCAGGTTGACGATGGCGTCCAGGCGCTTGGTATCCACGCGCACGGTGTGTTCGGCTTCGGCCACCGGCTTGTTCGCCGCCGGCTTGGCCGCCGCACGCGGCGCAGGTGCCGGTGCCGGCGGGGCCGCGACCGGTACCGCAGCCACCGGCTTGGCGCCGGGCACGGCACCGCCATGCAGCTGGTCGAGCAGGGCTTCGAATTCGTCTTCGCTGATCAGGCCGTCGTCGGCCTTCTTCGGCGGTGCGACCGCGGTCGGGGCATTGCCGCCGTGCAGCTGGTCGAGCAGCGCCTCGAACTCGTCGTCGGTGATCAGGTCGCCGCCGGCAGCGGCCGGTGCGGCCGCCGTGGCGGCGCCCACGGCGGGGCTCGCGCCACCGTGCACGTCGAACTGGGCGATCAGCTCCGGCGGCGCATAGCCGGGCTCAGTGCCGGACGACACCGCGTCGAGCATCGACTGCAGGTAGTCCAGCGACTGCTGGGCGGCATCGAAGTGATGGGCCTGCAGCACGGCCTGGCCGGCACGCGCGGCGCCCAGCGCTTCTTCCGCCGCATGGCACAGCTCGACCATGGCGGTGATGCCGAGGAAGCCGGCGCCGCCCTTCAGCGTGTGGTAGCCACGGAAGACCGCGTTGAGCTGGTCGTTGTCCTGCGGTGCCTGTTCCAGCGACACCAGCTGTTCGCCCAGGCGATCCAGGATTTCCTGGGCCTCGATGATGAAATCGGCAGTGATGTCGTCGGCAACCGCGCTCATGCTTACAGCCCCAGGTCCGACAGCAGGTCGTCGGCGTCGTTCTGCGAGACCGCGTGGCGGTCCAGTCCCTTCAGTGCCGGCCCGGCAAGTTCCGGGTCGGTGCGATGCTGTTCCGGCGGCAGGCCGAGTGCGCCGAAGCCTTCGTGCACGCGGCGGACGATGCCGACCACGCGACGGATGATCTGCCCGGTCAGGTCCTGGTAGCTCTGGGTCAGGGCGATCTCGGTCAGGTTGTGGCGGATGCGCTCAAGCTGCTCATCCTGGCCCGGCTGCAGGCCATCGGCACGCAGCTGTTCGGTCAGGGCGCGGCATTCCTCGGCCAGGTCCAGGGTGCGGTGGGTGGCCTGTTCGGTCATCGCCACCACGTGGTCCAGGCGTGCGCAGGCATCGTCCAGCTCGCCGGCCTCGTCGGGCACGGTCGGCAGTTCGCCCAGGGCCTGGCCCAGCTCGCGGGCCAGCCGCGAAAGGCCGCTCATCATCGGCTGGGTACGCGCGGCCACGAGGCTGTCGATGCGCTGGCGCCAGGCGGTCTCGTCACCCGACTCCAATGCATCCAGGGCCTCCTGCAGGCGCAGGGCGAGGGCGCTTCTGTCGACCTGGGCGTCCATCAGGCGCTCGCTGCCAGGCGTTCGAAGATCTTGCCGAGCTTCTCTTCCAGGGTCTGCGCGGTGAACGGCTTGATGATGTAGCCGTTGACGCCGCTCTGGGCCGCTTCGATGATCTGCTCGCGCTTGGCTTCGGCGGTCACCATCAGCACCGGCAACGTCTTCAGCTTGGCATCGGCGCGGATCGCCTTGAGCAGCTCGATGCCGGTCATCACCGGCATGTTCCAGTCGGTGACCACGAAATCGAACGGCTGGCTCTGCAGCAACGACAGCGCGGCATGCCCGTCCTCGGCTTCGGCGGTGTTGGTGAAGCCCAGATCGCCCAGCAGGTTCTTGACGATGCGACGCATGGTCGAGAAGTCGTCGACGATCAGGATGCGCATGTTCTTGTTCAAAGCAGAGTTCCTTTGTTGTTCACTGCGGGCGGCCGGGGGCAGCCGCCTCGCGCATGTTCATTCTTCGAGGCCGGCGTCGGCCGCCTCGAAAACCTTCAGCCGGCCGCGCAGGCGCAGCACGGCCTGGCCGTGGATCTGGCAGACCCGCGATTCGCTCACGCCGAGCACCGCGCCGATCTCCTTCAGGTTCAGCTCCTGCTCGTAGTAGAGCGAGAGCACCAGCTGTTCGCGCTCGGGCAGGTGGCCGATGGCCTTGCCCAGCTCGCGGCCGAACTCGCCGCGCTCCAGCACCTGCTGCGGGGTCGGGCCGCCCTGGGCAACCGTGTCCAGCTCGCCCTGGTCCTCGATGCGCGATTCCAGGCTCAGCACCTGGCCACGCGAGGCGTCTTCCATCAGGCGCAGGTACTCGGGCAGGGGCATGTCCATCGCCGCGGCCACCTCGGTGGCGCTGGCGGCGCGGCCGCTGCTCTGCTCCAGTCGGCGGATGGTGGCGGCCGCGTCGCGGGCACGGCGGTGCACCGAGCGCGGTACCCAGTCACCACGGCGGATCTCGTCGATCATCGAGCCGCGGATGCGGATCGAGGCGTAGGTCTCGAACGACGCGCCCTGGTCGGCGTCATAGCTGCGCGAGGCTTCGATCAGGCCCATCATGCCGGCCTGGATCAGGTCGTCCACCTCGACGCTGGCCGGCAGGCGTGCCGCCAGGTGGTGGGCGATGCGCCGCACCAGGTCGGAATGCTGGGCGATGACATCGGTCGCGCTGGCGCGCTGGACTTCCTTGTACTGGGCTGCACCTTTCATACGGTCACCCCACGCTGCTTGAGGATGCGTTCGAGGAAGAACTCGACGCCGCCACGCGGTTCGGTCGGCGCCTGCCAGCGGGCGGTGCGGCGGGCGATCTCGGTGATCGCCAGCGCGGCCGGGCTGGACGGGTAGGCCTTGACCACCGGCTGCTGGCGCTGCACCGACAGGCGCAGCCAGTCATCCTGCGGCACGCAGCCCAGGTAGTTCAGCGAGACATCGGCGAGGAACTTCTCGCAGACGCGGGTCAGCTTTTCGTACAGCACGCGGCCCTCGTTGGGGTCGCGCACCATGTTGGCCACCACCTGGATGCGGTCCACGCCACGTTCGCGCGAGAGCACCTTGATCAGCGCGTAGGCGTCGGTGATCGAGGCCGGCTCATCGCAGACCACCACCACGGTGTCCTGCGCGGCCTGGCAGAAGGTCAGCACGCCATCGGTGATGCCGGCGGCGGTGTCCACCACCATGATGTCCAGCTCGCGTTCCAGTTCGGAAAACACGTTGACCAGGCCGACATGCTCGGCCGGGGCCAGTTCGGCCATGTGCCGGCGGCCCGAGGCGGCCGGGACCACCAGCACCCCGTTGGGGCCCTCGATGATCACGTCCTCCAGGCTGCAGCGGCCGGCCACCAGGTCGGCCAGGGTGAACTTCGGGTTCAGGCCGAGGATGACGTCGATGTTGGCCAGGCCCAGGTCGGCGTCCAGCAGCAGGGTGCGTTTGCCCATGCCCGCCAGCGCCACGGCCAGGTTGGCCGACACGTTGGTCTTGCCCACGCCGCCCTTGCCGCCGGTCACCGCGATGGTGCGGACAGGGCCAAGCGGCTCGCTGCGGGTGGCCGACAGCGGGAAGGTATTGGTCAGCTTGGCGTACTCACGCGACGGCATGGTTCAACTCCGGGTTGCAGGGCATATCGGCCGCTCGGCGCAAATCTTCAAGGCGAAGTACAAGATTGGCTGCACTGGCCCGGTGCAGGTCCTCCGGGACGTCCTGGCCATCGGTCACCCAGGTGATCGGCAGGGCGTGGTCGACCGCCACCGACAGGGCGTTGCCGAAGCGGCCGGTCTCGTCCAGCTTGCTCAGCACCAGGCCCTGCAGGTTCGCCGCGCCGAAGCGGCGGACGACCTCGTCCATGTCGCCGAAGCTGGTGTTGGCCGGCAGCACCAGCAGGGTGCGCACCTGGCGTGCGGCGCGCAGCCACTGCAGCTGGGCGGCCAGGGCACGATCGCGCGGGCCGAGGCCGGCGGTGTCGATCAGCACCAGCTTGTAGTCCTGCAGGCGCTCCAGCAGCTGGTCCAGGTCGGTGCCGCTGTTGGCCTCGTGGACGGCGATGCCGAGCTGGCGGCCGTAGCCGTACAGCTGCTCGCGGGCGCCGACGCGCATCGTGTCGGTGGTCACCAGGGCGACGTCACGCGGGGCATGCTTCTCGGCGAAGCGCGAGGCGAGCTTGGCGATGGTGGTGGTCTTGCCGGCACCGGTCGGGCCGACCAGGGCGATCACGCCGCCTTCTTCCAGCGGGTCGACCGGGGCGATCGGCAGCTTGCGCGAGATCAGCCCCAGCATCAGGCCACGGCCGCGGTGGGCCTCGGTCTCCAGCGGGATCTGCATGGCCACGTCGCGCGACAGGCCGGCATCGAAGCCGTACTCGTCCATCAGGTCCAGGGCGGTGGCACGCACCGCGCTGCCGCGCAGGCGCTCATCGGTGAATCGGTTCATCTCGCGCTCGATGACCTGGCGCATGCCGGCCACTTCGTGGCGCAGCTGGCGGATCTCGCCGTCATCGGCAGCGACCATGGTCAGTGCCGGGGCCGGGGCCAGCTGCGGTGCCGGTGCCGGGGTCGGCAGGGCGTCGGCCAGCGGCGCCATATCGTTGGCGGGCATTTCGGCGGCCGGCGCTTCGATGGCGGCGACCACGGCGGTGGCCGATGCGACTGCGGCTTCGACTGCGGCTTCGACCGGAAGGGCGGCGACGGCCGGGGCCGGCAGCGGCAGCGGCGGCGGCAGGACTGCGGCGTCGTCTTCCAGCGGCGGGTCGATCAGGAAGCGGGCGCGGTTGATCGGCGCGGCGGCGACCACGGCGGCGCTGGCCGGCGGTGCCACGATGGCGCTGGCCGGCGGTGCCACGATGGCGTCGGCGTACGGGGCGAAGATCTGCTCCGGCAGTGCCGATTCGTTGACGCTGGCGCGGGCCAGGGTGGCGGCGAAGCCGGTGCTGCCGCGGGTCGGCACGATCTCGTCGGCGCTGTCCAGGGTGCGGCCGGTGGCGCCGACGGCGGCGCGGGCGAGGGCGGCGACGGCCGAGGTGGTGGCGGCCACCGGCTCGGCGGCCGGGGTCGCGGTGCGGCGGCGGGTCACCGCGGCGATCACGGCGTCGGCGGCGGTGCGCGGCTTCGGCGGCGGCGGCGGGGCGATCTCGCGGCGCGAGGCTTCCAGTGCACGCTGCACGGCGCTCTCGTCGTAATGGGCGGCGGCGACGATCTCCACGCCTTCCTCGATCCGGCGGTTGGACAGGATCACGGCGTCGGGGCCATGTTCCTTGCGCACCAGGTTCATGGCCGAGCGCATGTCGGCGGCGACGAATCGTTTGATTTTCATGCTGTGGTCACGGGACGAAGTCGGCGGAGTGGCGGTCGAGGAACGCGGGTGGTCGGTGGTCTGCACGGTTCGGGTTCCCCTTGGAATCTGTCGTGTATTGCGGTTTGAAAGTGGTGTCTGTTTTCTGGCGCGTGGAAGGCGGGCGTCAGCTGATCGTTCCGACCAGTTTCAGGCGCTTGTCTTCCGGCACCTCGCTGTAGGCCAGGACCGACAGCGACGGAACGCTGTGGCGGACCAGGCGGGCCAGCGCGGCACGCACCGGGCCCGGTACCAGCACGACCGCCGGCTCGTTTCGCGCTTCCTGCTTGCTGACACATTCGGCCAGGCTCTGGTGCAGTCGCTCTGCGAGTCCGGGTTCCAGCGCGGCGCCGTTGCCCTGCGTGGACTCCTGCAAGACACGTTCCAATTGCGGGTTGAGGGTGAACACCGGCAGCTCCGCCGACATTCCGGCGATCTCCTGCACGATGAAGCGGCCCAGCGCGGTGCGCACGGCAGCGGTCAGCGTGGCCGGGTCCTGGCTCATGGGGGCGTGCTCGACCAGCGCTTCGGCGATCTTGCGCAGCTGGCGGATCGGAATGCGCTCGACCAGCAGGTTCTGCAGCACGCGCACCACCGCCGACAGCGGCAGGGCCTTCGGCGTCAGATCTTCGACGAGCTTGGGCGCGCTCTTGCCCAGGTTGGCCAGCAGGTGCTGCACTTCTTCGTGGCCCAGCAGTTCCGGCGCGTGCTCGCGGATCAGGTGCGACAGATGGGTGGCGACCACGGTGGCCGGGTCGACCACGGTGTAGCCCATGGTCTCGGCCTGGGCACGCTGGTGCGGCTGGATCCAGGTGGCATCCAGGCCGAACGCGGGGTCCTTGCCGGCGATGCCTTCCAGCGGGCCCAGCGCGCTGCCGGGGTCCAGCGCCAGTTCGCGGTCTGGGTGGATGTCGGCGGTGGCCACCGGCACGCCATGCACCAGCACGCGGTAGCCGTTGGCCGGCAGTTCCAGGTTGTCGCGGATGTGCACGGACGGGATCAGGAAGCCCACGTCCTGGGTCAGCTTGCGGCGCACGCCCTTGATGCGCGCCATCAGCTCGCCGCCCTGGTTGGCATCCACCAGCGGGATCAGCCGGTAGCCCACTTCCAGGCCCAGCGGATCGACCGGGCGCAGCTCGTCCCAGCTCAGTTCGGCGGTGGGGGCGGCGGCCGGGCGGCCGAGGGCATTCAACGGGCCGGCTTCAGCGGCGGCCGCGGCCGGATCGACAGCCGGCGCCTGGCTCTTGCGGTACAGCTTCCAGGCGATGAAGCCGAGGATCGCGGCCAGCGTCAGGAAAGCGACGTTGGGCATGCCCGGCACCAGGCCGACCAGGCCGATGATGCCGGCGGTGATGGCCAGGGCGCGGTACTGGCCGAACACCTGGCCGGTCATGGCCTGCGCCATGTCCTGCGAGCGCGAGGCGCGGGTGACCAGCATCGCCACGGCGCTGGAGATCAGCAGCGCCGGCAGCTGCGCCACCAGGCCGTCACCGATGGACAGCAGGGTGTAGGTGGCGGCGGCATCGCCGAACGGCATGCCATGCTGCAGCACGCCCACGGCAAGGCCGCCGAGCATGTTGATGAACAGGATCAGGATGCCGGCGATGGCGTCGCCGCGGATGAACTTGCTGGCACCGTCCATCGCACCGTAGAAGTCGGCTTCCTCGCGGACTTCTTCACGACGGGCCTTGGCTTCTTCACGCGTCAGCAAACCGGCGTTCAGATCGGCGTCGATGGCCATCTGCTTGCCGGGCATGGCGTCGAGGATGAAGCGCGCGGTCACTTCCGAGACGCGCCCGGCGCCCTTGGTGATGACCACGAAGTTGATGATGGTGAGGATCGCGAAGACCACGATGCCGACGGCGTAGTTGCCGCCGATGACGAATTCACCGAACGCGGCGATGACCTTGCCGGCCGCGTCGTGGCCGTTCTGGCCGTTGAGCAGGATGACGCGGGTCGAGGCCACGTTCAGCGCCAGCCGCAGCATGGTGGTGACCAGCAGCACGATCGGGAAGATCGTGAAGTCCAGCGGGCGCTTCACGTAGACCACCGCCAGCAGCACCATCAGCGAGATGGCGATGTTGAAGGTGAACAGTGCGTCGAGCACCGGCGCGGCCAGCGGCACCACGACCATGGCCAGCAGGGCCAGCACGATCAGCGGCGCGCCAAGGCCCTGGCGGATCATCTCCAGGGCGCGGCGGGTGTTGAAGCCGGAAGCCTGGGCGTTCACGGGCGGCCTCCCTTGCCGAATTCATCCACGTCCACATGCGGGACGGACGGCATCGGGCCAGTCCGCCAGCTGCGCAGCTGGTAGACGTAGGACAGCACCTGGGCGACGGCGGAGTACAGTCTCACGGGAATTTCCTTTCCGAGTTGCCCCTCCCGATACAAGGCGCGTGCCAAAGGCGGGGCAGAGACGATCGCAACCTTGTTGCCGTCGGCCACTTCACGGATGCGCAGGGCGGTTTCGTCCACGCCCAGGGCGACCACCGTGGGGGCTCCCATGCTGCTGCCCTCGTACTTCAGGGCGACCGCGTAGTGGGTCGGGTTGACCACCACCACGTCGGCGGTGGGCACCGCTTCCATCATCCGGCGGTTGGCCAGCTGCTGCTGCATGTGGCGGATGCGGCCCTTCACTTCCGGGCTGCCCTCGCTTTCCTTCATTTCCCGGCGCAGTTCCTCGCGGGTCATCTTCAGCTTGCGCGTCCAGTTCCAGCGCTGGTACGGGGCATCGATGGCGGCCAGCACCAGCATCGCCCCGGCGGCGGCCAGCAGCAGCTTCAGGGTGAAGCCCAGGCCATGGGCGACGGCCGATTCCAGTGGCTGGTTCAGCAGGCCGCGCAGGCTGTCGAAGCTGGCGGCGAACACCAGCGTGGCCGAGGCCCCGACAAACCCCATGCGCAGCAGTGATTTGATGAGCTCGGCGACGGCTTCGGCGCCCCACATGCGCTTCAGTCCGGACAGCGGACTGAGGCGACTGGGGTCGGGCATCAGCGACTTGTTCGACCAGCGCAGGCCGCCCATCACCACGGGCGCCAGGAAGCTGGCCAGGATGCAGACCAGCAACAACGGCCAGCAGGCCATCATCAGGCGCAGGAACAGCATGCCGAAGTGCCCGAACAGCAGCTGCGGGTTCTGCCACAGGGCCGGCTCGGGGCTGAGCGCGGCGCGCATCCAGGCCCGGCCGCCGGCCCCCAGCGAGGCGGCGCTGGCCATGATGGCGATGATGCCGGCGCCGAACACGGCCACGGTCGCCAGTTCCTTCGAACGCGGGATGTTGCCCTGTTCACGGGCTTCACGCAGGCGTTTTTCTGTTGGTTGTTCGGTTTTTTCGCCTGCGTCTTCGTTCTCGGACATCACGGGCACTGCGGCTGGGGTTGCCGGGGTGCGTGCAAGATCCGTTCCGTGACGGCGCTACCGGAGGTGCAGCGGGCTCTTGTAGAGCCGAGCCCATGCTCGGCTGCCCTTCACGCACGTGGCAGACCCAGCCGAGCGCAGGTTCGGCGCTACAAGGGAGCGTCGCCGTTGGGCGGCGGGCTCTGCGCCAGTTCCACCCGTGGTCGCGGCAGGTCGTGCAGCTGCATGAAGCGGGCGGCATCCACCGGCCGGCCGAGCAGGAAGCCCTGCAGGTAATCGCAGCCCAGCCGTTCCAGGTAGGCCCGCTGGGCAGCGGTCTCCACGCCCTCGGCCACGATGTCCATGTCCAGCGCGTGGCCCAGGGCCACGATGGCCGAGACGATCACCACGTCCTCGGCGCTGTGTTCCAGGTCGCGGACGAAGGCGTGGTCGATCTTGATCTCGGTGGCCGGCAGACGCTTCAGGTACAGCAGGCTGGAATAGCCGGTGCCGAAATCATCGATGGAAATGCCCACGCCCAGCGCCGACAGCGCCTGCAGCAGGCGCAGGCTGGTGTCGGTATCGCGCATCACCGTGCTTTCGGTGATTTCCAGCACCAGCTGGCGCGGGGTGATGCGGTGCCGCTCGAGCACCTCGGTCACGTCCTGCAGCAGGTGCGGCGAGCCGAACTGCACCGGCGACAGGTTGACCGACATCGACCAGCCCTCATGGCCGGCGTCGTGCCAGCGGCGCAGCTGCGCGCAGGCCTGGTCCAGCGCCCAGCGGCCGATTTCGTTGATGGCGCCACTGCGCTCGGCCAGGCGGATGAAGCGGTCCGGCGGGATCAACCCGTGCTCGGGATGGCGCCAGCGGATCAGCGCCTCGGCACCGGCCACCTTCTGCGTGGCCACCTGGATCTTCGGCTGGAAATGCAGGAACAGCTGGTCGCTGCTGATCGCTTTGCGCAGGTCGGCCAGCAGGCGGAACTGCTGCTCGGCGCTGTCGTTCATCCAGTCGGCGAACATCACGAAGGCGTTGCGGCCTGATTCCTTGGCCTGGTACATCGCTGCATCTGCGAAGGCCATCAGCTGCCGTTCGCTGGCGGCGTGGTCGGGGCAGATCGCCACACCGATGCTGGCGGTCACCTGCAGTTCGCTGTCGGGCAGCAGCGGCGCGCTGCCCACCGCCTGCAGGATGCGCCGGGCCAGGGTTGGCAGATCCTCGTCGTGTTCGATACGCACCACCAGCACGAACTCATCGCCGCCCAGACGGGCCAGCAGGTCGTCGGGCCGCAGCAGCTGGCGCGTGCGTTCGGCCACCGCCACCAGCAGCGCATCACCGGCCTGGTGGCCATAGGCATCATTGACCTGCTTGAAGCCATCCAGGTCCATGAACATCACCGCGAAGCGGCTGCCGCCCTGTTCGGCCTCGGCCAGCGCCTGCACGATGCCCCGCTGCAGCAGCAGCCGGTTCGGCAGGCGGGTGAGCGGATCGTGCAGCGCTGCCTGGGTGAGTTCCTGCTGGGCATCGGTCAGCGAGGTGCTCAGCATCGAGTTGCGCAGGCGCAGCAGCTGCGCCTCTACCCGCTGGTCCATCCAGGACACCACCAGCACCACCGCCAGGATCGCCACGGTAAGCACCACCACCAGCATCGCCAGCCAGGTGCTCTGCAGGCCATCGCCCACGGCCGCACCGCAGACGCTGCCTTCCGGAAAGCGGGCGGCGGCCATGCCGGTGTAGTGCATGCCGACGATGGCCAGGCCGAGCAGGCCAGCGGCCGCCAGTCGATCAACGCTGCGGGTGTGCTGCGCGCGCAGCCGGAAGGCGACGTATAGGGCGACCCATGAGGCGGCCACTGCGACCAGCAGCGACAGCGCCAGCCAGACCGGGTCGTAGTCGATGTCCGGGTTCATGCGCATCGCAGCCATGCCGACGTAGTGCATGCCGGCGATGCCCGTGCCCATCAGCACCGCGCCACCGGCCAGGCGCGGGTGTGGCAGGGTGCGCAGCGAAACCAGCCACAGTGCGAACACCGAGGCGGCGATGGCCATGCCCAGCGACAGTAAGGTAATCGGCAGGTCGTAGCCCAGCGGGATGGGCAGGTCGAAGGCGAGCATGCCGATGAAGTGCATGGACCAGATGCCCAGGCCCATGGCAAAACCGCCGCCGAGCCGCCACCACCAGGTGGCGCCTTTGCCGGGCGCGGTGACCGTGCGGCCGGCCATGGCCAGCGCGGTGTACGACGCCATCACCGCGACCAGCAGCGAAACGGCTACCAGCCACGGGTTGTACGTGCCTACCAGCATTCGTCTTTCTCCCGGACCATCCTGTCGACGGAAAAACTACGTTGGGGCATGGATGAGGCAGGCAGCCCGCACGGCGGCTGCCAGGTGCGGCGTCCCCCTGGGCACCGCCCATTCACTCTAGCGCGAACCAGGGGCGGAGGGGTAGATGCGCGTCACCGCGTGACCGCACCCGCCGCTTCGAAGGCCGCGTCGAACAGGCGCTGCACCGGCGGACCCATCTCACCCACCAGCAGGGCCAGCAGGAACAGGCCCAGCAGCAGCGAGACCGGCAGGCCCAGCTGGATCGGGTTCAGTGCCGGCGCGGCACGTGCCAGCACGCCGAAGGCGAGGTTCACCGCCAGCATCGCCACCGTCAGCGGGATGGCCAGGGTGAGGGCGCCGCGCAGGGCGGTCAGCAGCAGGGTCGGGGCGATGCTGAAGAAGGCGTTCGGGTCGGGCAGGGGCGCACCGATCGGCAGCGCGCGGTAGCTGTCCACCACCAGCGAGATCAACGCCAGGTGGCCGTTGGCGGTGAAGAACAGCAGGCCGAACAGCAGGTAGAACCACTGGCCGATGACGCCGGAGGTGCCGCCGCGCAGCGGATCGCTCATCTGCGCGAAGGCCAGGCCGGTGCCCTGCGCGACCAGTTCGCCGGCCATGGCGCCGGCCTCGAAGATCAACCGCAGCATGAAGCCGATGGACACGCCGATGGCAAGTTCACGGGCGATGGTCAGCACGGTGGCGGCGTCGAAGCCGGTCCATTCCGGTACCGGCGGCAGCAGCGGGGCGAGGGCGATGGACAGGGTGCCGGCCAGGATCACACGGATCCGCTGCGGCACCGCGCGGGTGCCGATCATGGGCATGGCCATCGCCACCGCGCCGATGCGCAGCATCGTCCACAGCACCGTGGCGATCATGCTGAAGGCCTGCAGGCCGTCGGCAGCCATCTGGGTGGCGGCATCCATCAGCGCGTGTTTCCTAGCCGATCAGGTGTGGAATGCGCTGGAACAGCAGCGTGGTGAATTCGACCAGGTGGCCGATCAGCAGGCTGCCCAGGGCAAACAGCACCGCCGTCAACGCAGCGGCTTTGGCGACGAAGGCGATGGTCGGCTCGTTGAGCTGGGTCGCGGCCTGCACCACGCCCACCACCACGCCCACCACCAGCACGGTGAGCAGCAGCGGGCCGGCCACCCACAACACGGTGATCAGGCCGCCACGCAGTTCGGTCAAGGCAAGTTCGGGAGACATCGTTGTTCCATCGGTAGCGCCGGGCCATGCCCGGCGGGGCGTGTTTCATTCACGCCGGATTGATTCACGCCGGATTGAAGCTCGCCGCCAGCGTACCCACCGTCAGCACCCAGCCATCGACCAGCACGAACAGCAGAATCTTGAACGGGGCCGACACCAGCATCGGCGACAGCATCATCATGCCCATCGACATCAGCACGCTGGCCACGACCAGATCGATGATCACGAACGGGATGAAGATCAGGAAGCCGATCTCGAAGGCGGTCTTCAGTTCACTGGTGACGAACGAGGCCACCAGCACCGGGAACGGGATCGCGTCGGGGCTGGCGTAGGTGCCGTGCCCGGCGATGCCGGCGAAGGTCATCAGGTCGGTCTCGCGGATCTGCGCCAGCATGAAACCGCGGAGCGGCTGCGTGGTCAGGGTCCACGCGGTCTGGAAGTCGATGTCGCCGTTGAGGTAGGGCGCCATGCCCGTGCTCCACGCCTTGTCCCAGGTCGGCATCATGATCATCGCGGTCAGGAACAGGGCCAGGCCCAGCAGCACCTGGTTGGACGGCGTCTGCCCGGTGCCCAGCGCCTGCCGCAGCAGGCCCAGCACGATGATGATGCGGGTGAACGAGGTCAGCACCAGCAGCATCGACGGGATCAGGGTGATCGCCGTCATCAGCAGCAGGGTCTGCAACGGCAGGCTGACCGGCTGGCCGCCGATCTTGCCGACGTTGACGTCCGGCAGCGCGGCCGGCGCACCGGGCGTGGCAAACGCCAGCACGGGCAGCAGGCACAGGGCGATCAACAGCAGCCACGACAGAACGGTGGCGGGGCGGGTACGGGCGACACGCATGTCAGGGGTCCTTGCGCAGCCGCTGTTGCAGCAGCTGGGCGAAATTCGGCAGGTTCTTGAAGTCCGGCACGCGCGCCGGCGCGGGCGGCGGCAGCGGTTCGGAAAGGGTGTGCAGCGTGTTGATGCTGCCGGCGGTCACGCCCAGCAGCAGCTGCTGGCCATTGACCTCGACCACCACCACGCGCTCCTTGGCGCCAACATTCAGGCTGGCCACCAGCTTCATGCCCTCCGGCGGGCGGAAGCCGCTGCCCGGCATGCGCTTGAGCAGCCAGCCGAGGCCGACCACCAGCGCCAGCACTGCCAGCAGCGCCAGCACCGCGCCGAACAGGCTCGGTGCACTGGCCGCATGCTGGCCGATCTGCGGGGCGGTCTTCGCAGCCGCCTGGGCGGTGGCGAGCAGCAGGCTCAACGCAGTCTCCGGATCCGCTCGCTCGGGCTGACCACGTCGGTCAGGCGCACGCCGAAGCGATCGTTGATGACCACCACTTCGCCATGGGCGATCAGGGTGCCGTTGACGAACACATCCAGCGATTCGCCGGCGCCGCGTTCCAGCTCCACCACCGAGCCCTGGTTGAGCTGCAGCAGGTTGCGGATCGGCAGGCGGGCGCGGCCGACTTCCAGCGACAGGGTCACCGGCACGTCGAGGATCACGTCCAGGTTCAGGTCCGGGCCGATCGACTCATCGGCCTCCAGGTTGCCGAACTGGGCCGGGGTCGGTTCGAGGGCGTCGATATCGTTCATTGCGGGTCTTCCTGGATGACGGGTACGCGCGGGCGGGTGCCCGGCGGATGGGTAGCGGTGATCTTCACGGCGTTCATGCCGTTGGCGACGCCGAACTCGCCGGTGAACACCGGGATGTTCTCCACGCACAGCGGCACCTGCGGGTTCAGCTCGATCGGCAGGATGTCGCCAACCTTCAGCCGGGTCAGGTCACGCAGGGTCATGCGCTTGCTGGCCAGCACGCTGGACAGGGTCACTTCGGCGATGTTGAGCTGCTCGCGCAGCATCACGCCCCAGCTGGCATCGCGGTCGTTGCGGTCGCTCTGGATGCCGGCGTCGAGCAGCTCGCGGATCGGCTCGAGCATCGAGTAAGGCAGGGTGACGTGGATGTCGCCGCCACCGCCGTCGAGTTCGACATGCAGGCGGCACACCACCACGTACTCGCGCGGCGTCACGATGTTGGCGAAGTGCGGGTTGATTTCCGAATTGATGTATTCGAAATCCACTTCCATCACCGGTGCCCAGGCTTCGCGCAGGTCGGCGAAGGTCTGCTTCAGCAGCAGCTGGATCACCCGCATTTCGGTGGCAGTGAACTCGCGGCCTTCGATGCGGGTCGGGTAGCGCCCGTCACCGCCGAAGAAGTTGTCGACGATGGCAAACACCAGGGTCGGCTCGAACACGATCAGGCCGGTGCCTCGCAGCGGCTTGAAGCGGATCAGGTTCAGGTTGGTCGGCACATACAGCGAGTGCATGTAATCGTTGAACTTGATCAGCTCGATGCCGCGCACCGAGAGCTCGGCCGAGCGGCGGATCAGGTTGAACAGGCCGATCCGCCACAGGCGCGCGAAACGCTCGTGGACCATTTCCAGGGTCGGCATGCGACCGCGGATGATCCGGTCCTGGCTGGCGAAATCGTACGAACGGGCCTCGCCACTGGGCGCCTCCGGTTCGGTTTCGACCGCGCCACTGTCCACGCCATGGAGCAGGGCATCGATCTCATCCTGGGACAGCAGGTCATTCATCGGGGGCAGCCCTTACTGGGTCACGAAGCTGGTGAACAGCAGATCGTCGGCACCGTTGCTGCCGGTCTCGGCCTTGAGCACCTTCTGCACTTCGGCCAGCGAATTGGCCTGCAGCTTCTGCTTGCCGGCGATGTCGGCGATCTGGTCGGAGGTGACCTGCGAGAACAGCATCAGCAGGCGTGCGCGGATGGCCGGGGCGTGGGTCTTGATCGCTTCCAGCGCGGCCGGATCGCGGGTCATCAGCTGTACTTCCACCTGCAGGTAGCGCGGGCCGTCCAGCGAACCGTTGAGGTTGACCACGAAGGCCGGGTCCAGCGCGAAGTACTGTGCCGGGGCCGGCACGGCACCCTTCTTCGGGGCCTCGGCGGTCTTGTCTTCGTGCTTGGACTGGTTGAAGAACCAGACGCCGCCACCGGCGGCACCTGCGGCCAGCACGGCCACCAGGGCGGTGATCAACAGCGGACTGCGCGGCTTGGCGGCCTTGTCCTTGTCGGCGGTCTTCTTGGTTTTGTCAGCGGCTGCGGCCACGAGGTGAAGCTCCTGAGGGTTGCTTCACCGGGATATGCAAGGGGCGTGCCGCAGCGCGAGGAGAGGGGTGCGACAGAATTCCGTCGGTGCGGAAAACCGCCGGGCACGGCCCGGCGCTACCGCTTACGCGTAGGCGTCCAACAGCCCGCGCTGGCGCATCAGCTGTGCGGCCGACACCGTGGTGTCGCCCCGCGACGGTTCTCTGTCGCCGCCGGCCAGGTCGCCCGTGCCGCCGGCCTGCGCCGACGGACTGCCGTCGCCGCCGTTCTGGTGGCCGACATCGGCATGGGCCAGCTGGAAGCCCTGTTCGCCCAGCAGTTCACGCAGGCGCGGCAGGCTGCTTTCCAGCGCATGGCGCACGTCCACGTGCGGGCTGCTGAAGCTGGCGTGGACCTTGTCGCCATTCATCTGCAGGCGCACGTCCACCGGGCCGAGGTCTTCCGGGTTCAGGCGGATGTGGGCGTGGCCGATCTTCTGGTCGGCCAGCCAGCCGAGGCGTGCGCCGACCGCCTGGTCGAAGCCGTCGTCACCCAGGATCGGGGTGGGCGTCGGTTCGCCGTCGAAGACCGGCGTGCTGGCCAGTGCGGCCTTCAGGTCCTGCAGCGCGGCGGGGAATGCACCCTGCAACGTGGCCGGCGGCGTGCGATCGCCGATCAGCAGGCCGTCGCTGTCGTCGGCGCCCTCCAGCGCCTGCTGGCCGAGGACCATGTCCGGCAGGGGCTGGGTGGCAATGTCGCCGTCGCTGTCGGTCGCAGCGGCAGTCGCTGCGGTGGTCACGGCTGCGCCGGCGGCCAGCGCCGGAGCAGCGGCCGGCAGTGCCGCATCGGCGCCATCGGTGTTCACCACCGGCGCGGTGGCGGCGGCTTCGGCCGGCACGGGCGTGGCCAGTACCAGCCCGGCCAGACCGAGCGGCGGCCACGGCGCATCGTCGCCGTCGGCGCTGCTGTCCTTGTCGTCCGTCGTGGCCTGGGTAGGCGGCGGGGTGGCAGTCGTCGTTTCGGTCGTCGCGCCGTCGCTGTCTACGGCGCTGCTGGCCGGTGCATCCGCGCCGCCGTCCGGGTTGGCCAGTGCGCTGTTGGACGGCGGTGCCTTGCTGGCAGGCGTGGGCTTCGCTTCGGCCGCGGGCGAGCCCTGCAGCATCTGCCCGAAATCCTTGCCACTGCCGGTGCTGCGCGTCGGGCTGGCGGTGCTGCTGGAAGTGCTGCTGGCGGTGCCGCCGGTGCCGATGCTGCTGGACAGTGCGGAGGGCATCACGTGCGGCCTCCCTGCTCGCCGCCGTCCGGCTCCGCCGTCTGCGCCAGGCGTGCACGGCGGGCGCCGATGTCATCCATCTCGCGCTGGTCGCGGCGGTCGGTCACCACCTTTTCCTGGGCGCGGTAGCTGGCGGCCAGCTGTTCCAGCACGGCCTTGTCACGGCTGGCCAGGATCAGGCGCGCGCGTTCGGCTTCCACCTTCTCGCGGTTGCCGTTCACCGTGGCCTGCTGCTGTTCCACCGCGCTGTCGAGGCGGTCGAGGAAGGCGCGGCGGTTCAGCAGCTGTGCCGGGCTGGTGGCGGCCATCTGCGCGTTCGCATATTCCTCGGCGTAACGGCGGAGCTCATCCAGGCGTGACAGGTGGGTGTCGAGCACGCGCTGGCGCTCGGCCAGGTCGCGGGCTACGGCGTCTTCGTGCTCCTGGGCGCGCTTCAGCAGGGGATCGATGCGCTTGGACTGTGTCATGGTTAGGCTCTCTTAATCCACAAGGCGCTGCAGCGCCGCCTGGCTGTGCGGAAGATCAGCGGCCTTGGCCACGTCCTGGCCGAGAAACTCCATGATTTCCGGCCAGCGTTCCAGGGCTTCGTCGGTGGCGGCATCGTTGCCGCGCTGGTACGCACCGATCGCGATGAGGTCGCGGTTGGAGGAATAGGCCGAGACCAGGCGCTTGAGCTTGCGGATGCGCAGGCGCCACGGCTCGTCGGCGATTTCCGTGACCACGCGGCTGACCGACGATTCAACGTCGATGGCCGGGTACAGGCCACTGTCGGCCACCCGGCGCGAGAGCAGGATGTGGCCGTCGAGGATGGCGCGCGCCGCGTCGGCGATCGGATCCTGCGGGTCATCGCCCTCGGTCAGCACGGTGTAGAAGGCGGTGATCGAGCCCCGGCCCTTGGCGCCGTTGCCGGCGCGTTCGACCAGCGCCGGCAGCTTGGCGAAGACCGACGGCGGGTAGCCGCGGGTGGTCGGCGGTTCACCCACCGACAGGCCGATCTCGCGCTGCGCCTGGGCGAAGCGGGTCAGCGAATCCATCAGCAACAGCACGTTCAGGCCCTGGTCGCGGAACCACTCGGCAATGGCGGTGGCGCGGTAGGCACCGTGCAGGCGTGCCAGCGGCGGGCGGTCGGCCGGGCTGGCCACCACCACCGCGCGGCGCAGGCCTTCCTCGCCCAGCGTGGTTTCGACGAAATCGCGGACTTCGCGGCCGCGCTCACCGATCAGGCCGACCACGATGACGTCGGCGGCGGTGTAGCGGGTCATCATGCCCAGCAGCGTCGATTTACCGACACCGGAACCTGCGAACAGGCCCACGCGCTGCCCTCGGCCGATCGGCAGCAGGGCGTTGATGGCGCGCACGCCCACGTCCAGGGGCTGGGTGATCGGCTCGCGCGCGAGTGGATTGATCGAAACGCCAGCCATGCCGACGTGGCCTTCCGCACGGATCGGGCCCTTGCCATCCAGCGGCACGCCATCGCTGTCGATCACGCGGCCGAGCAGGCCTTCGCCCACTTCCACGCCGCCACGGCGCGCAGACGGCACCACGCGTGCGTTGGGCAGCAGGCCATGCAGTTCGGCGCTGGGCATCAGGTAGGTGCGCTCGCCGGCGAAGCCGACCACTTCGGCGTCGACCCAGCCGCCATCGACCACTTCGACCTTGCAGCTGGCACCCAGCGGCGCCTCGCAGCCCACCGCTTCCAGGGTCAGGCCGACCGCGCGGCGCAGCACGCCCTCACGGATCAGCCCGCGGCCGTGCGCGGTATCCACGCGCAGGCCATCCAGGCGGCGGGCCAGGCGCAGATTGCGGGCCACGGCCCAGTCGGTCGACGGCGGGGGCAGGTTCGGTTCGGGGGTCATGGCGTGGCTCCGGTCTGGCGGATCACCGCATCGAGTGCGCCACGCAGGCGCGCTTCCAGGGTGCCGTCGATGCGCACCGCTTCGGCGTGCACGCGCAGGTCGCCGCGGCTCAGGCTGGTATCGGGCACCAAGCGCTGGGTCGGGGTGAGGGTCATCAACGGCGCGAGCGCGGCGATGTCGTCCGGGTGCAGGCGCACTTCCACTTCACGCGTGCTGCCGCCGACCGCATCCACCGCTTCGCCCACCAGCTGCGCCAGCAGGGCCGGGTCGGCCTCGTAGGCGCGGCCGACCAGTGCGCCAGCGATGCGCACCGCCAGTTCGCCCAGCGCGCCGACCACTTCGTTCTCCAGCCGTGCCAGCGGCCGGCTGAAGTTGTCGAGGATGCCTTCCATCTGCGCGACCAGGCGGCGTACCTCGGCCTGGCCCTGGCCGTAGCCATCGGCGTGGCCGTGCTGGAAGCCTTCCTTCTCGGCGCTGTCCTGGATCGCCTGGATTTCCTCCAGGGTCGGCAGCTGCAGCACCGGTTCCGGCTCGTGCTCGGGGTCCGGCTCGGTGAGTTCGAAGATATCCTCCTGCTCCAGCTGCGCTTGCGGCTGGGCCAGCAGGTCGGGGGCAAGCCAGCGCACGACGTTGCTCACAGCATGGCCTCCGCGCTGCCACCGATGGTGACGGTGCCCTCATCGGCCATGCGCTTGACGATGGCCAGGATCTCGCGCTGCGCGCCTTCCACATCGGACAGGCGCACCGGGCCACGGGCTTCCATGTCTTCCAGCAGGATCTCGGCCGCACGCTGCGACATGTTGCGGGTGATCTTGTCGCGCACCTTGATGTCGGCGCCGCGCAGGGCCAGGCCCAGGCGTTCGCCGCTGACTTCGCGCAGCACCAGCTGCATCTCGCGGTCGTCCAGGTCCACCAGGTCGTCGAACACGAACATCAGGTCCTGGATGCGGCCGCTGAGCGGCGCGTCGATGCGCGCGATCTCGCCCAGGATCGCCTGGTCCTGGCCACTTTCCATGAAGTTGAGGATGTTGGCCGCGCACTGCACGCCGCCGATGTTGGACGACTTCAGGTTCTGGTTGCCGGCGAACTGGCGCTCCATGATCTCGTTCAGTTCATTCAGCGCGTTCGGCGGAATGCCGTCCAGGGTGGCGATGCGCAGCAGCACGTCGACGCGGGTGCGGTCGGGCAGCAGCTTCAGCGCGTCGGCGGCCTGGTCGGTTTCCAGGTGGGCCATCACGATGGCGATGATCTGCGGGTGCTCGTTGCGCACCAGGTCGGCCACCGCGCGCGGGTCCATCCACTTCAGCGCGTCCAGGCCGGTGGTGTTGCGGCCCAGCAGGATGCGGTCGATCAGGCCGCTGGCCTTCTCGGTGCCCAGCGCCTGGATCAGCATGTTGCGGATGTAGTCGTCCGAGCCCACGCCCAGCGAGGTCTTCGAACCCAGTTCCTGGTTGAACTGGTCCATGACCCGGCCCACCTGCTCGCGGGTGATGTCGGTCATGGTCGCCATGGCGATGCCGATCTTCTGCACTTCCTTGGGTTCCATGTGGCGCAGCACTTCGGCCGCGTCCAGTTCACCCAGCGACAGCAGCAGCACGGCGGCGCGCTGCACGCCGGTCAGTTGCACGTCAGTCATTGGCCACCCAGCCCTTGACCACCTGGGCCACGCGCTTGGAATCGGTCTTCACGGCTTCACGGGCCATCCGCAGTCGTTCCTCATAAGAATCCACCGGCAGGGCCAGAGGGTCCGCGCCGGCCAGGCTGACGCGGTCAGCGCCCAGCGCCGGCAGCGGCGTGCCATCGTCATCCACCAGCTGTACGTCCGCGGTGTGCGGTTCCAGCTCGGTGTTCTCGTCCTTCCTGTTCTGCCCGGTGATGCCGCGCAGGGCAGGGCGCAGCACGCCGAACAGCAGCGCCAGCACCACCACCGCGCCCAGCACCATGCGGCCGGCGTCGAACACCCACGGCAGCTCCCACCAGGCCGGGCCTTCCACCGGGGTCGTGTCGCGCACGAACGGCGCGTTCATCACCGATACGGTGTCGCCACGCTCGGCATTGAAGCCCACCGCCTGCTTCACCAGCGCCTCGACGCGGGTCAGTTCAGCGGCCGCCAGCGGCTGCGGGGTGACCTTGCCGTTGGCGCCGGCGCGCGGCACGTTGTCCACCAGCACCGCCACCGAGACGCGCTTGATGCGGCCAGCCGGCTGGCGGGTGTGCTGCAGGGTGCGGTCCAGCTCGTAGTTGCGGGTCGCGTTCTTGCTGCTTTCGGTCGGGGTCTGCGCGGTCGGCGGTGCGGCCTGCTGGCCCGGCGGGCTGTTGCTGGTCGCGCCCGGCACGCCCTGCGGGCCCGGGGTGCTGCTGGTGTTCTCGCTCATCTGCTCGCTGCGCAGCTTCTGCGGTTCACCGTTGTAGAGTTCGCGGGCTTCCTCGGTCACCGAGAAGTCCATGTCCACGCTCACTTCCGGGTTGACGCGGCCGGGGCCGGTCATCGGTTCCAGCAGCTCGCGGATGCGCTGGTTGAACGAGGTTTCCTGGCGGCGCACCTGCTCGAACTGGGCGGCGTTGACCGCGGCCTCGCTGTTCGGGTCGCTGACGCTGAGCATGCGGCCGCTCTGGTCGACGATGGTCACCCGTTCCGGCGCAAGATCAGGAATGGCGGCGGCCACCATGTGCACGATGGCATCGACCTGGCTGCGTTCCAGCTGCTGGCCGCCACGCAGTTCCAGGGTGACCGAGGCGCTGGCCACGTCACGCTGGCGGGTGAAGGCGCTGGGCTTGGGAATGGCCAGGTGCACGCGCGAATCGCGCACCGGGCGCAGGGTGTTGATGGTGCGCGACAGTTCGGTTTCCAGCGCGTGCTGGTAGCGCGCGCTTTCGACGAACTGGCTGACGCCGAAGCCGGGGTCACGTTCCATCAGCTCGAAGCCGAGCTTGCCGCTGTCGGTCAGGCCGGAGCCGGCCAGCTTCAGGCGGGCATCGTGCAGGTTCTTTTCCGGCACGGTGATGCCACCGGTGGCCGGGTCCAGCTCGAACGGAATCTGTGCCGCGCGCAGCAGGTCGGTGGCTTCGGCGGTCGCCTTCTGGTCCAGGCCGGTGTACAGCGGGACCATGCCGGGCTTCTGCGACCAGAAGAACACGAACAGGCCTGCCGCCACCGCCACCGAGATCATCGCCATCAGGCCGAGGCGGCGGGTGATCTGCAGACTCTGCAGGCGGTCGAACCACTGCCCGGCCTTTTCGGCGTTCAGGGTTTCCTTGGAGAGCGTCAGTGCCATGCGTCAATGTTCCTTACAGCGGCATGTTCATCACGTCCTGGTAAGCCTGGACGAGACGGTTGCGGACTTCCACGGTGGCGCGGAAGGCGATCTGGGACTGCTGCGAGGCGACCATCACCTTGGCCAGGTCGGCGCCGGGTTCGCCCAGTTCAAAGGCCTTAGCCAGGGCGCCGGACTTCTGCTGGGCGTCGTTGACGCCGGCGATGGCGCCGCGCAGGGTCTCGGTGAAGCTGGCGGGCTGGACCTGCGATGCATCCAGGACCGCGCCGGGCAGGGCATTGCTGCGCGGCGCTTCGGCCAGCGGGTTGAGCGTCGCCGGCTGTCCCATCTGGGTCTGATAGGAGCGGATCTGGGAAAGGATCGAAGTGACGGAGTGGGACATCTGCAACGGTTCCAGAAACAGGGATGGGGGTGTTCGCGGGAACAGGTGCAAGTGGCGTGCCGAAACCGGTTTTCGATTCAGTGTCGTGAGGATTGTGGGGGTGCTGGCAGGGCTGCGCCCTGCACCTGCCGAGGCAAAGTCAACGGCAACGGCAAAAGCAAAAGCCTGCATTCCGTGGGATGGCGGGGTGGGTCCGGTTGAGGGGGACGCTGCAAGTACGTCCCTGTAAGCTCGGTCGCCGCATCCATGCGGCTCACGCCCCCTCAACCGGACCCACCCCGCCTTCGACAGTTGGCCGCGACCTGTTGGAAGCTGCTGCTGCTGCTGCTGCTGCTGCTGCTGATGGTGCTGCTGCTGATGGTGGGTGCCGACCGTTGGTCGGCACTGGCTCTGACCCCAGTGAAGGCGTCATTTAACCGGCGTCGGTTTTCCGGCCAATGGCTGCAGGGTCCAGCGGCCGGAATTCTGGCGCTGGCGCGGCAGCAGTGGGCCATCGTGCTGTGTGTAGATGAAGCGGCCCTGGTGGTCGCTGAGACAGGTCAGCAGCTACGTGCAAATGCAAAGGGGTCGGATCCCTTTCCAGCGGAAAGGGCTCCGACCCCTTTGGGATCGCGTGGGGTCAGAGCCCTCCCTGCGGGAGGGATCTGACCCCGGCGTCATCGGCTCAGCTGGCCAGTTCGGCCTGCTCGCGCTCGATGCCGTACTTGCGCAGCTTTTCCACCAGGGTGGTGCGGCGCAGGCCGAGCAGCTGGGCGGCATGGGCGACGACGCCCTGGGTGCGTTCCAGTGCTTCGTTGATCAGGCCCAGTTCGATCGTGGCCATGTGGTTGCGCAGGTCCAGGCCGTCATTGGGCAGGGCCGCCTGGGTGGCACCGTTCTCCGGTGCGGCCTGGCCGCCGCTGCCCGGGGTGTGGAAGGAAAAGCTGCGCAGGTCCAGGCGTTCCTCGCTGGCGGCCACCGGCGCCGGGGCGGGCGCTGCCACCACGGCCAGCGCGGCGTCGCCACGATAGCGGGCCGGCAGGTCCTGCACGCGCACCGAACCACCCGGGTGCAGCACGGCCAGGCGCTCGACCAGGTTGGTCAGCTCGCGCACGTTGCCGGGCCACTCGTAGCTGGCCAGGGCCTGCAGGGCTTCCGGGGTGAAGCGCACTTCGCCACGGCCGGTGCGGCCGAGCTGCATGGCGATGGTTTCGACCAGGGCGGGCAGGTCTTCGCGACGTTCGCGCAGGGCCGGCACTTCGATCGGGAAGACGTTGAGGCGGTAGAACAGATCCTCGCGGAACTTGCCTTCGGCGATGCGGGTTTCCAGATCGCGGTGGGTCGCTGCGACCACGCGCACGTTGCAGCGGATGGTCTGGTTGCCACCGACGCGTTCGAAGCTGCGCTCCTGCAGCACGCGCAGCAGCTTCACCTGCATCGGCAGGCTCATGTCGCCGATTTCGTCCAGCAGCAGGGTGCCGCCCTCGGCCATTTCGAAACGGCCCTTGCGCGCGGTCAATGCACCGGTGAAGGCGCCCTTTTCGTGCCCGAACAGCTCGCTTTCCAGCAGGTCGGCGGGGATGGCGCCGCAGTTGATCGCAACGAACGGGCCATCACGGCGCGGCGAGCGCTGGTGGATCGAACGCGAGACCACTTCCTTGCCGGTGCCCGATTCGCCCAGCACCAGCACGGTGGTGTCGAAGGCCGCCACCTGCTCGATCATCGTGCGCAGCCCGGTCACCGCCGGGCCGTTGCCGGTCGGGCCGTGGTCCTGTGCGGCGCCGGCCTGGTGCTCGGCGTCCAGGCGCTTGAGGCTGGCGCGGCGCAGCAGCGCTTCCATCTGGGTGTGGCGCAGCGGGGCTTCCAGCGGCCAGATGTTGGCCTCGTGCAGGCCGTGCTGCTGGGCAAACGCTGCAGCTTCACCGTCGGCCAGCAGCACCGGCGGCGGCAGGCTGCTGCCGCCCAGCCAGGCGTACAGCGCGGTGCTGGCGGCGCTGTCGTCCAGGCTGCCGACGATCACGGCCATCCAGTCGTTCTGGCGCTGGCGGCCCAGGTCGAAATCGGCCGCGTCGGACACCCAGCGCGGGTTGAAGTCCATGAATTCCAGCAGGGCAACGGTGCGCTCGGCACGCACGGCGTCGTTGTCCAGTACAAGGATGCGCGATTCACTCACGATCGATCCTCCCTGAGGCCTTCCAGGATCGGCATGACTTCCTGGATGTACGACAACTTGCTGACGAAATTGTCGGCGCCGGCGCGCAGCGCATGCTCGCGGTGCTCGACGTCGTCGAAGTGGCTGGCGATCACGATGTACGGGGCATCATCCTGCGACTTGATCAGGCGGGTGGCCTGCAGGCCGCCCATTTCCGGCATGGCCAGGTCCATCAGCACCACCTGCGGGCGCAGCGACTCGGAGCGCTCGATGGCTTCCAGGCCGTTGCCGGCGCTGCCGACGATCTGCAGCCAGTCGATCTTGCGGAAGTGGCGCATCGCTGCGTTGATGAAACCCTCATGGTCGTCGACCAGCAGCACTGTGAGCTTGTTCATGTGCAACATCCTTTTCAGCCCACTCGGGCCAGCTGTGGTTGCCTGGCGCTGAGCCGGCGCCGTTCACGGGCCGGGGCGATATCCAGTTGTTCGCGGTATTTTGCGACGGTTCGGCGGGCAATGTTCACCCCCTGGCGTGACAGAAGTCCCGCAATGGCCTCGTCGGCCAGCGGGCGACCGGCCGGTTCGGCGTCGATCAGGCGGCGGACCATGGCCTTCACGGCCTGGCCGGACACGCTGGCACCTTCCAGGCGCACCGCGAAGAAATGCTTCAGTTCGAAGGTGCCGCGCGGGGTCTGCAGGAACTTGCCGGTGGTGATGCGCGACACCGTGGATTCGTGCATGCCGATCTCTTCGGCCACTTCCTTCAGGGTCAGCGGCGCCATGGCTTCCTCGCCACGCACCAGGAACGCGGCCTGGCGCTCGACGATCACCCGCGCGGTGCGCAGCAGGGTGTCGTAGCGCATGGACAGGCCGCGGCTGAACCAGCGCGCTTCCTGCAGCATCTCGCGCAGTGCCGGGGCGGCGTCGCTGGTTTCGGCCAGGGCCTGCTCGTACTGGCTGTTGATCGAGACGCGGCGGCTGGTGGCCGGATTCAGCGCCACCTTCCACTGCTCGTCGGCGTGCCAGGCGACCACGTCCGGCACCACGACGGCATTGCGCTCGGGCAGCAGGCTGTCGCCCGGGCGCGGCTGCAGCGACAGGATCAGGCGCACGGCCTCGCGCACGTCATCCACTTCGGCATCGTGCTGGCGGGCCAGCGCGGGGTAGTCATGTGCGGCCAGGGCGTCCAGCGCGCCTTCCAGGATGCGCGCGGCCAGGTGCCGGGCCGGCACCACGCCGTGCAGGCTGTAGAGCTGGGCCAGCAGGCCTTCGCGCAGGTCCTGTGCGGCCATGCCGGCCGGTTCACCGTGCAGCAGCTGCTGGCGGATGGCTTCCACGCCGGCGCCGTCGATGTCGAACTGGGCGCTGGCCAGCAGCTGCAGCTGGTCCAGCGGGGCCTGCAGGTAGCCGGCTTCGTCGCAGTGTTCCAGCCAGAAGGCGGCCACGGCCAGCTCGCGCTCGTCCAGATCCAGCGCCAGGCGCTGCAGCACGCGCAGCTGCGGGTCGGTGGATTCGCCGGCGGCGATGCATGCCATGCGGTCGTCGTCGCCGTCCTGCCAGCTGCTGCCGGCCACGTCCCACATCGAGGACTCGGGCAGCTCATCGAAGGCGGCCGTTTCCAGGGTGGTGGCGCTGGCGTCGGTGGCGTCGGCCGCCGGTGCTTCGGCGTCCTCGATTTCCAGCAGCGGGTTGGAGTCCAGCAGGCGCTGGATTTCCTGTTCCAGGTGCAGCCCATCCAGCTGCAGCAGTCGGATGGACTGCAGCAACTGCGGCGTGAGGTGAAGCGTCTGGCCCAGCTGGGTCGAAAGTGCAGCCTTCATTTCAGTTCCCCGGCGCCGCTCCCCGACGCCTTGTGGAACACATCTTGCTTTTGATCCCGGGCAGGCGGAATCGGGGGGTTCCTGAATGCACTGGTGATGTTCCCGACAGGATGTAGGGGTATTCCCTACAGCGGCGCGGGAAGTTGACGATGCCCCGTGGCAAGTTGTTGATTTTCCGTGGGCGCCGGGCAGTCGTTCGGGGTGCTGGTGTACGGAAACCCGACAGTTCGTGTCAGGGTGACGGCATTCCGTCGCCTGTGGCGGGGGGGGTAGAGTCGACTGTCAGTCGACTATCGCGCGAAGCGCGGGATCCAACGCAACAGCAGTCGACCAACGGTCGACGCTACCGGCGCGAAGCGCGCCGATGCAACGCAACAGCAGTCGACCAACGGTCGACGCTATTCCAGCTCGTGCTGGTGGCGGGCCGCCAGCAGCAGCAGATCATTGGCGCGGCGGCAGCCCAGCGATTCCATCATGCGGGCGCGGTGGGTCTCCACCGTCTTCACGCTGATGCCGAGATCGGCGGCGATTTCCTTGTTGCTCTCGCCCTTGCCGATGCGCCGCAGGATCTCGCGCTGGCGCGGCGACAGGGCCGCGATGCCGGTGGGCTTCTCGCGGCCCAGCATCGGCGCCAGCATCTTGGCCGAGATCTGCGGGCTGAGGAACACCTGGCCGGCGTGCGCGGCGCGCAGTGCCAGTTCCAGCTCCTGCGGGGCGGCATCCTTCACCACGAAACCCACGGCGCCACGGTCCAGTGCATCACGCACATGGGCGGCGTCGTCGTGCATGGTCATCATCACGATGCGGGTGCCCGGCGAGCGCAGGCGGATGTCGCTGAGGGCTTCCAGGCCGGTCCGGCCGGGCAGGGACAGGTCCATCAGGACCACGTCGGGGGCATGCAGCAGCGCCATCTGCAGCGCCTGCTCGGCGTTGCTCGCCTCGGCGACCAGTTGCACGTCGGCAAACCCCTGCAGCAGTCGCGCCAGGCCGGCGCGAACCAGGGTGTGATCGTCGACGATGAGAACTCGCACAGGCACGTTGCAGGTCCGTGAGGGGAGACCACCTTAACTTAGCTGAACGGGCGCGCCAAGAGCACTCCGTCCCGCTTCCGGGTGGCAGGTTTCAGCGCGCTCGCCGCGCTTCGGCAACCTGACGCCGATGCAAACGGAACAAGTGCCGTTCCATGGCCATCTCCAGGCCATCGCCGAGGCGATTGAAGCGCAGCCACAGGAAGTGGCCGCCGCTGCCATCGGCCGCTTCGGCGATGACGTCGACCGGCAGGTCGATGTTGTCGGGCAGCCAGTCGCTGGGCTGCAGGCGTACCACGCCGGACTGGCCGGGCAGGGCGCCACTGCGCGGACCCAGCTGCAGGCGGATGCCGCGGCGCGACCAACGCACCGGGCGCAGCGGCAGGTCCTGGCCCTGCTGGCGCACCAGGCGGCCCAGCAGCACCATGGTCAGGTCCAGCTTGGCTTCCAGGCGCTGGATCTGCAGGCTGGTTTCGCTGCGTTCGTCGTGCTCGTCCACGCGGCTGTCTTCGACCAGCGCCAGGCTGCGCAGCAGGCCTTCAGCACTGCTGGTGCGGCCGGCCGCGCTGCCCGCCTGGAACTCGGCCGGCAGGGCCAGCTCGCAGCTGAGCGTTTCATCGAACAGCTCGCTCTCGGCAGGGTGGTGCAGCGACGTGGTCGGCAGCAGGGTCATGCCAGCGATTCTGCCTTCAGGTACGCATGGGCGGCGCGAAGGGACCGGCCCGTGTGCTTGAGGTGTGCGGCGGCTTCGTCGCGCAGGCCGATCATGCGGGCCAGCACGCGCTGCTGGTGGTCGCGCAGGGCAAGGATCGCCTCGTTGCTGGGGCGCTCGACAACCATCGACAGCGCAGCCACGGCCTGCAGGTGCTCGGCCATCAGACGTTCGCTGGTGTCGTAGTCGTCGTTCGGCAGGCTGGCGTCGAGCGTGTCCAGCGAATCGTGCAGCGACTGCAGGTTCACGGTGCCACCGCCTTGATGTGGCGCTGGTCGCCCGGAATGGCGTTCCAGGCCGAATCGATTTCCACCATCAGGCCGAGCGCTTCCTGCAGCGCGGTGGAATCGTTGTGCAGGTTGCCTTCGGTCAGGCGCATGATGACGAAGTCATACAGTGCCGACAGGTTGCCGGCGATCTCGCCGCCGGCTTCATGGTCAAGCGAGCCATGCAGGTGGCCAACGATCGCACAGGCTTCGCCGATGGCCTTGCCCTTGCGCGCCTGGTCATTCTGCTGCAGCGAGGCTTCAGCGGTGCGGATGCGCTCGCATGCACCGGCCAGCAGCAGGGCCACCAGCTTGTGCGGATCTGCGTCCACGACCGAGGTGGTCACACCGACCTTGCGGTACTGCTCGGCGAACTGCCGATTGGAACCGTACATATATGGAATCTCCTGGAATGCCTGCCCATCCGCGCGGGTAGGGGCATGGGTTCGGCACGGGGTCTAACGTGTTATCGGCGCAGGTGGCGTGCTACTTGAGTGCCACCTGCACCGGAAAAGTGCGTGGATCAGCCGAGCTGGTCGATCAGCGAGCCGCTGGCGGACTGCATCTGCGAGACCATCTTTTCCATCGCGGTGAACTGCTTGGTGTAGCGGTCGGACACCTTTTCCATGCTCTTGTCGAGGTCGTCCAGCTGCTTTTCCAGCGCCTTGATCTGCTTGTTCAAGGTCGCCTGGCGCTGGGTGATGGTGCCGCTGGTGGTATCCAGGCTGCTCTTCATCAGTTCGGTCATCGGCTTGGCCAGCGAGCCTTCGGCACCAAACAGCTTGTTGGCGGCTTCCGGGTTCTTCGACAGCGCGGTGTCCAGCTTGGCTGCATCCAGGCTCAGGGTGCCATCGGCGGCGATGGTCAGGCCCAGGTCCTTCAGATCGTTGACGTTGCTGCTCAGCTGAGTGCGCAGCTGCTGCTGCAGGCCGCGCACCATGGCATCGCCGGTCATCGTCGAGGCGGTGTTGGTTTCAGCGTTGTAGGCGCTGGAACTCTTCAGCGTTGACTGGATCGAGTTGTAGGCGGTGATGAACGCGTTGAGGTTGGTCTTCAGCGTGCTGTTGTCGGGGGCGATGGTCAGCGTCTGCGGCTCGCCTTCCTTGGCCTTGGTCAAGGTCAGGCTGACACCGGGCACCAGGTCGGTGATGGTGTTGGAGCTGCTGGTACGGGTGAAGCCATCGACCACGACCACGGCATCCTTGGCGGGCACCATCTCGCTCATCTTCGAGGCATCGGTGCCGTCGTAGACCAGGCTGGACAGCCCGCCATTGCCGCCGCTGGCACTGACCTTCAGCGCGCCCTTGGTGCCGGAATCGACGGCGGTGAGCACCAGGTGCATGCCATCGTCGGCGGTGACCACGGCAGCAGTGACGCCCTTGCTCTGCGCGGCCGAGTTGATTTCCGCGGCGATCTTCTCCAGCGTCGCGCCGGCCTCGATCTCCACGTTGATGGTCTTGTCGCCGTAAGCGATCGACAACGTACCGTCGCCCACGACGGCATCCTTGGTGTAGGCCTGCGAGCTCAGCTTCTGGTTCTGCGCCAGCGATTTGACTTCCACCTGGTGGGTACCCGCCGCCGCCTTGCCGGCCGTGCTGCTGGTATCCAGCGCGGCGGTGAAGTTCGACTCGGTGGGCGTGGTCAGCTTCACACCGGGCTTGGCCATGCCTGTCACCAGCGTCTTCAGCGCCGTCTGCAGGGTGGTCATGCCGCTCTTGATGGTGCCCAGCGCCGACAGTTTGGCGCTGGCCGCAACACCGGCCGTGTTGATCTGGTTTTCGCGGGGCTCGCGTTCCTTGGCGGTCAGCTGGGCAACCAGCGAGGGAATGTCGAGACCTGTACCAATCGTGCCGATGGCCATGCGGGGAATCCTTGTTCTTGGACGGGCCGTTCAGGTGTCCTGCACCTGCTATCGGCCGGGGATGGGCGAGCTTGAGCGTTGAAACGCTTCCCCACCCGGTGCAAGCCGCGTGCCAACCGGCCGCCGGGCACGAAGAAGGGGGCTTTCGCCCCCTTCCTGTTACTGCAAGGTACTACCGCTGGATCAGCGCAGCAGGCTCAGCACGTTCTGGCTGGACTGGTTGGCCTGGGCCAGCATGGCGGTACCGGCCTGCTGCAGGATCTGGTTGCGGGTCAGCTCGGCGGTTTCCGAAGCGTAGTCCACGTCGCGGATGCGGCTGCGGGCTGCGGACATGTTCTCCGACGAGGTGTTCAGGTTGGCAACCACCGAGGTGAAGCGGTTCTGGATGGCGCCCAGGTCGGCACGGGCCGAGTTGATCGAGTTCAGGGCTGCGTCCATCGCCAGGATGGCGTTGTCTGCACCGCCGACCGAGGAGATGTCCAGATCGGCGAAGCCATCCTTCGCGCCGCCTGCGGAGTAGTTGTTGGTCTCGCCAGTGGCGAGGCCAGTCTGCTGCAGCAGAGCGGTGTTGCCAGCAGCATCGTTCGTGCTGGAGGCGACGGTGAAGTTGCCCTCCTTGCCGGTCAGCTGGACCTTGCCTTCGACCAGTGCGGCGGTGACACCCGTCTCATGGGTCTTTGCATTGACAGCGTTGACCAGCTGAGTTGCGCGGTCACCAGCAGTCTTCGCGCTGTCCAGGTCGATGGTCACAGCCGAGCCCACCTTGCCGTCAACCGTGCCCGTAATGGTGAAGCTGGTCTTGCTGTAGGTAGCAGCGACAGCTGCAGCGCCGTTGTCCTGTTCACCCACAAATCCAGTTCCAGCAAATGAACCGGCGGTATTGAAGTCGCTGGTCAGCTTGATTTCGAAAGCGGTGCCATCAGCCTTGGTGAACGTCAGGTCATCGTCTGCGGCCTTGCCACTGACGGTGATGCCAGCCGCCTTCAGCTCGGCAACCTTGTCAGCCGTCAGCGCCGCATCGATCGCTGCGGCGTTGACGGTCTCCGCCGTGGTGCCGACCTGCGTGCGCGAGAGGATCTCGACCGAGCCGACCGAGAGGCTGAAGCTCTGGCCAGCTGCGTTGGACACTGCGCTGGTGAAGACACCACTTTCAGCCGAAACGTTCGGATCAGCAGCCTTTGCGCCGCCATCAGGCAGTGCACCGGCAGACGACGCCGACGTCGTTGCACTGGTCCAGCTGCCCAGCTTGCTGATGTTGGCGTTCGCAATCTGCGAGATGTTGATCGTTTCGCCCTGGTTGGCGCCGATCTGGAAGGCCTGGTTGGTGAACTTGCCGTTCAGCAGGCTGGTGCCGTTGAAGTTGGTCTGCTCGGCGACGCGCTGGATTTCCTGCTTCAGCAGCTGGACTTCGGCGTTCAGTGCCTGGCGGTCCGAATCCGAGTTGGTGGCGCTGCGCGACTGCACGGCCAGTTCACGGACGCGCTGCAGGTTGTTGCCGATTTCACCCAGGGCGCCTTCAGCGGTCTGGGCCAGCGAGATACCGTCGTTGGCGTTGCGGGCAGCCTGGTTGGCGCCGCGGATCTGGGTGCTGAAACGCTCGGAGATGGCCAGGCCGGCGGCATCGTCCTTGGCGCTGTTGATGCGCAGGCCCGAGGACAGGCGCTGAATGGTGGTGGCCAGGTTGGTGCCGCTGGTGCTCAGGTTGCGCTGGGCGTTCAGCGACATGGTGTTGGTGTTGATGACTTGTGCCATGGTGCGGTTTCCTTGTTGGCAGTGTGTCCGGCAGAGCAGCCTGACCGGTTTCGGGGGGCAGTGGCTGGCTTCCCCCCAAGGGGTGTGCTACCGCTGCTGAAATCAATAACGGCACTACCCCTCCGGCCTTTAGGAAAGTTTCGGTGCTTTTTTCCCGGGGCAAATGAAAAGGCCCCGCCATCTGCATGGCGGGGCCCTCCTGAAGCTCAGGTTGCGGCGGCTGTTACGACTGCAGCAGGCGCAGCACGTTCTGCGGCACTTGGTTGGCCTGGGCCAGCATGGCCGTGCCGGCCTGCTGCAGGATCTGGCCACGGGTCAGCTCGGCGGTTTCCTGTGCGTAATCCACGTCGCGGATGCGGCTGCGGGCGGCGGACAGGTTTTCCGAGTTGGTGTTCAGGTTGGCGATGGTCGAGGTGAAGCGGTTCTGGATCGCACCCAGGTCGGCACGTGCCGAGTTGATCGACTGCAGCGCGGCATCCATGGCCAGGATGGCGTTGTCCGCGTTGGCCTGGTTGGAGATGTCCAGCTCGGCGAAGCCGGTCTGAGCGACGCCGGCGGCGTAGTTGGTGGTGGCGCCGGCGGTCAGGCCGGTCTGCTGTGCCAGTGCAGCCTCAGCAGCGGTCTGGTCAGTGCCGATCGCGCCGACGGTGAAGTTCGCATCCTTCGACGTCAGCTGCAGTGCTCCATCCACCAGCGACGCGGTGACGCCGGTTTCGTGGGTCTTGGAATTGATGGCGTTGACCATCTGGGTGGCTCGTTCGGCAGCGCTCTTGGCGCTGTCCACATCAATCGTCACTGCCTGGCCCGGGGCGCCGTCCACGGTACCGGTGATGGTGAAGCTGGTCTTGCCGAAGACTGCCGGCTCGGATTCGATACCATTGGTGACGGCGGCTGCAAACGTGCCGTTGTCAAAGCCGCCGCCCGTCTGGGTGATGGTGAAGTTGCTGCCGTCCGCACGGGTGAACTGGATGTTGCTGTCTGCGACGGTACCGGTGACGGTGATACCAGCGGCCTTCAGCTCTGCCGTCTTGCCATCGATTGCTGTCTGCATCTCCGCAGCGCTCACGGCGACGCCTGCGGCACGATCGAGAATCTCAACTGTACCAACGGTGAGGTTGTATGCAGTGCCGCCACCAGCAGCAACCGGCTGGAACGTGCCAGAAATTGCGGAAGTGGAGGGCTGGCCCTTGACGGCACCACCATCTGGCGTCACACCCAGTGCCGTTGCGTTCGTCGAAGCACTCGTCCAGCTGCCCAGCTTGTGCACATTCGCATTGGCGATCTGCGAAATGTTGATGGTCTGGCCCTGGTCGGCGCCGATCTGGAAGGCCTGGTTGGTGAAGCTGCCATCCAGCAGGCTGGTGCCGTTGAAGTTGGTCTGTTCGGCGACGCGCTGGATTTCCTGCTTCAGCAGCTGCACTTCGGCGTTCAGCGCCTGGCGGTCGGACGCGGAGTTGGTGGCGCTGCGGGCCTGCACGGCCAGTTCGCGGATGCGCTGCAGATTGTTGCCCACTTCACCCAGTGCGCCTTCGGCGGTCTGGGCCAGCGAGATGCCGTCGTTGGCGTTGCGCGCGGCCTGGTTGATGCCACGGATCTGCGTGGTGAAACGCTCGGAAATGGCCAGGCCGGCGGCGTCGTCCTTGGCGCTGTTGATGCGCAGGCCCGAGGACAGGCGCTGGATCGAGGTGGCCAGCGAGCTGCTGCTGGTGGTCAGGTTGCGCTGAGCGTTCAGCGACATGGTGTTGGTGTTGATGATCTGTGCCATGGTGCTTCTCCGTGGTTGCTCGGTTCGTTTCGGTGAGGAAGGGCGCGGGACGCGCCGTGCTGGAAGTCAGGTGGAACGGGAAGGGGTCAGCCGATCCTGTTGAACAGGGACATCGCCTGCATCTGGCTGAAGATGGTCTGGGCGGCTTGAAGGGCAGCGTTCTCCAGCTTGTATTGGCCGATCGCATCGGCGTAGTCGAGATCGCGCATCGTCGAGAGCGTGCTCTTGACGGTGACGGCAGTGGCTTCGCGGGCGCTGGCCGCGGTATCGATGGCGGCCAGCTGCGCACCGCCCTTGGCACGGGCGTCGATCATCGTTTCCGAGGCCCGGTTGAGGTCGCGGATGCTCGACTGCAGGGTGTTCTGCAGTGCCGTGCGCTGGCTTTCTGTGGACGGGTCGGTTTCCAATGCCGCGACCAGGCTGTCCAGGGTGGAGAAGATGTCGCGGGTACCCGCGTCGCTGATGTTGAATTCGTCCCCGGCCGCCGGCGCACCCTCGATGCGCATGCTGACGCCGGCCACGACGATGTCTTCGCCGGGCTTGTGCGTGCCGCTGCCGACGATCGCACCGCTGCCGTCCACGACCTCGTAGGCGCCCTCGGCAGTGCCGGTGAAGCGCACGTTGAGCGTTCCGCCGGCCCAGCTACCGCTGCCATCGCGGCTGATGGAGGTAAGCAGGCCGCTGCCACTGTTGCCGGCGGCGGCACTGGCATCCACGCGGCCATCACCGGTGGGGATGCGCATGAAGATCTCGCTGCCGGGCAGGGCGTCGGACACCAGCTGGCCGGGGGCAACCTCGACCTGGCGCTGGTTCTGGTCGCCGTTGTAGGTGACCGTGCCGCCGGACAGCTTGAACGGCGCATCGGCGTCGTTGCTGCCACCAAACAGGTACCGGCCGCTGCCATCGCGGGAATTGGCCAGCGAAAGCAGGCTGTCCTGGATGGTCTTCAGTTCGCTGACGATGGCCTTGAGGTCACTGGACTTGGGCACCGGGCTGTTGGCCTGGATGCTCAGTTCAACGGCGCGCGACATCAGCTCATTGACCTGGGCCAGCGCGTTTTCCTGCAGGCCAAGACGGTTCTGCACGCTGTTGGCGTTCTTGCCCAGCTGTTCGAGACCGGCCACAACGCGGTCCAGTCCGACGGCGGTGCCGGCACCGACCGGATCGTCCTTGGCCGAGCTGATCTTGCTGCCCGTGGCGATCTGCTGCTCCAGATGGCTGATCTTGGACTGCTTGGCCAGCATCAGCGATACCGACTGGTTGAACATCATCCCGGTGGAAATGCGGCTGCTCATCGGCGGATTGCTCCCAGGATGGTCTGGAACATGTTGTCGGCGGTGGAGATGAGCTGCGAGGCGGCCTGGTAGGCCTGTTGCAGCCGAAGCATGTCGGCGGCTTCTTCGTCCAGGTTCACGCCGGAAATCTCGTCGCGGGCGGACTGCGCCTTGTCCGAGATGACCTGCTGCGCATCGAGCGAGTACTCAGCCGAGCGTGCGGCGGCGCCGACCTGGGTGGTCAGGCCACCAAGCGCGCCGTTGAGGGTGACCGTGCCGGCGTTGAATGCCTTGGCATCCTCGACCTTGGCCAGCAGCGCGGCGTTGCTGTTGTCGGACGACCCTGCCGGGGTGGGGGTGATGTTGAAGGTGTCGCCGGTCTTGGGCGCGCCATCCAGCACGAAGCTCCAGCCGTTGGCGCTGATGGTCTGGCCGGCGGTATAGGTCTGCGGCGCCCCGCCGTTGATGGTGTAGGTCGTGGCCGAGGTGAACACGATCGCGGCGGGGTCGCGCAGGTTGGCGTTGCCGACGTCGGTCACCGCAACGCCGGTCAGCTTGCCGGTACCGGTGTTGGCCAGTGCTGCCGTGCCCTTCACGGCGGCGGCGGCCGCGATGCGCGAGGGATCGGTGATGGCCGTTTCCAGGCTGCCGGCCACGCCGGCGGTCGGCTGCAGCAGGAACCGGTCGTTGGTGGCCGGCGTGCCGCTCACCACCAGCTCGACGCCGTTGATCACCAGCGGATCGGTGGCGCTGCCGGTGCCGGTCAGCGCAACGCTTGCGCCGGTGTCGGCGCGGCTGGCCTGCCACTGCGTGCCGTCGAACTTGAGCACGATGTTCTGTGCATCCAGCTTGGACAGGTCGCCATAGGTCGCCGTGATGCTGCCGGTGCCGGCATTGCTGGTATTGGGGGTGACGCGCGGGTTGCCGATGTTGAAGAAGTCACCGCCCATCTGGCCGTACAGGTCCACGCCCTGGCGGTGGGCCTGGTTGAAGCTCTCGGCCAGGCCGACCGCGAGCTTGCCCAGTTCGGCCTGGGCCGGGGTCAGCACGGTGTCGCGGAACTCGAGCATGCCGCCGATCTTCCCGCCCACAGCCTTCGGGTCCAGGGTGATCGTGCCGCCCTGGGTCTGCAGGGCGAGCTGCAGGCGCTCGGGCTGGTAGGGGTCGGTCACCGTGGTGACCTTGGAGGCCGTCGTGCCCACCACCAGCGCATTGCCGCCGGCGGTATAGACGTTCATCACGCCGCCATCCTGCACGACCGCGGTGCCGCCGGTGTAGCCGACCAGCTGCGAAATCAGCTGGTCGCGGCGGTCCAGCAGGTCAGGCGCGGCGTCGGTCACGTTGCTGCCGATGGCACCGTTGATCTGGGCGATTTCCTGGGCCAGCCGGTTGATCTCGGTGGCACCGGCGATGAGCCCGTTGTTGACCTCGCTGCTGAGGTTGTTCATCTGCGTGTTGAGCTGGCCGAAGCGGCTGGCCAGGGCCTTGCCGCCATCGAGCAGGCTCTGCCGGTCGGCCGTGCCTGCGGCATTGGACGACAGGCCGCTGACGGCATCGAAGAAGTTGGACCAGGAGCCGGCGACGTTCGTGGCCGAATCGGAGAACAGGGCGTTGACCCGGTCGGCCATGGTCGACAGCTGCTTCAGGCGCGCCAGTTCGCCGCTGCTGTCGAGCAGCCGCGAGATCGCCAGCTGGTCTGCGGCGCGGCGGATGTCGGTGATCCGGGTGCCGCTGCCCACCTCGCCAAACCCGTAGTTCTGCGGATCGGCGGTGGCGAAGTCGACCTTCTGCCGGCTGTAGCCGGGCGTGTTGATGTTGGCGACGTTATGGCTGGTGGTCGCCAACGCACGCTGGAAGGCGAGCAGGGCACTGGTACCGGTGGAAAGGACGCTGGACATGGGGTTCCTCAACGACGGGTGATACCCAGCGCCGCTGTCGCGGTGCTGGCGAAGGTCTGGCCAAGGCGCGTGCCGGCGTCTGCCACGGCGGCTACGGCGCGCTCGATGGTCGGGCCGCCGGCGATCGCGGCGATCTTGGCCGCGTAGCGCGGATCGGTGGCGTAGCCGGCGCGCTGCAGGCCGCGGGCGAAGCCCTGCACGTCGGTGCCCGCCTGCAGGGCCTGCTGGTAGCGCGGGCTGCTCTTCAGCAGGCGCACGTAGTCGGCAAAGCTCTCGGCCGGGGTGCTGTAGGCGCGGAAGCTGGCGGTTTCGTTACGGCGCACGCCATCGACATACTCGTGGGTACCGGCAACGGCGCTCTGGCCCTTCCAGCCGGTGGCCTTGATGCCGAACAGGTTGTGCGAGGTGCTGCCGTCGGCGTGCTTGATCTGCCGCTTGCCCCAGCCGGTTTCCAGCGCGGCCTGGGCGACCAGGGCGCGGGCGTCCACGCCCAGTTCCTTGGCCGCGCTCTGCGCGTGTTCCCAGATACTGGCCACGAAGCCCTCGGGGGTGTTCGCGCCCAGCTGGGCCACGGCGGTGCGCGTTGCCAGCGCATCGGCCTGGGTGCCGACGCTGCCGCGGTTGCTGGCGGTGGCCGCCCACTGGTCGTTGCTGGCGGCCCAGTCGTCGCCGTCGATGCTGCTGGCGTACGGGTCGTGGGTTCCCAGCGAACGGTGCATGCTGCTGCTGTCGCGGCCGGCGATCAGGTCCAGCGCCTGTTCCATCGGGGCCAGTGCCGGGTTGACCGCAGCCTGTGCGCCGTCCTGGGTGCCGGCGGCCATCTGCTGCAGCATGCGCACGGCCTGGCTGGCATCGTCCAGCGACATCGACGGGGCTGTCGTGGCCGGTGCATTCAACTGGTACGCGCGGCTGGCCTTGGCCGGGTCCACGCGGGTGTCCAGCGCCGGGCCATCGGCCTGCTGGCCGGACAGCTGGCGGCTGATCATCGACGACAGGCCCAGGCCCTTGCCGCGGGTCATTGCCTCGGCGATCTTCTGGTCGTACATCTCCCGGAACATCTTGTTTTCACCGGGGAACAGCGAATCACCAAAGCTGGCATCACGCATGCTCTTGACCAGCATCTGTGCGAACTGGCCTTCCAGCTGGCGAGCGACCTTGTCGATCTTGGCCGGGTCGTTCTGCTGTACAGGATTGAGGTCAAAGGCGGGATTGATGCGCATGTCAGATCACCTCGAGCTCGGCACTCAGGGCGCCGGCCTGCTTCAGTGCTTCCAGGATCGCGATCAGGTCGCCCGGGGCAGCGCCCACGGCGTTCACGGCATGCACGATTTCATCCAGCGTGGTGCCGCCGTTGAACTTGAACATGCGGCTGCCATCGTTGGTGGCGGTGACGGTCGACTGCGGGGTGACCACGGTCTGCCCGCCGCCGAAGGCGTTGGGCTGGCTGACGTTGGCGTTCTCCTGGATGGTGACCGTCAGCGAGCCGTGCGAGATGGCGGCCGGGCCGACACGCACCTGCTGGCCGATGACCACGGTGCCGGTACGCGAGTTCACCACCACCTTGGCCGGTGCGCTGCCGGGGGTCAGTTCCAGGTTCTCGATGCGGGCCAGCAGGCCGATGCGCGCGCCTGGATCGGTCGGTGCGGCCACGGCCACGGTCACGCCATCGACGGCACGTGCAGCGCCTTCGCCGAACGCATTGTTGAGTGCGGCCACCATGCGCGAGACGGTGGTGAAGTCGCCGTTGTGCAGATTCAGGGTAATGTCGCCGCCGTTGGCCAGCGGATCGGGCAGGGCACGTTCAACGGTCGCGCCGTTGGGAATGCGGCCGACGCTGGGCACGTTCACCGAGACGCGCGAACCATCCTTGCCCTGTGCGCCGAAGCCACCGACGATCAGGTTGCCCTGGGCGATCGCGTAGATCTGCCCGTCGGCGCCGCGCAGCGGGGCCATCAGCAGCGAGCCGCCGCGCAGCGACACCGCATTGCCGATGGAGGACACGGTGATGTCGATCGGCTGGCCCGGCTTGGCGAACGCCGGCAGCTCGGCGTGGATCGCCACGGCGGCCACGTTCTTCAGCTGCGGATTGACGTTGGCCGGCACGTTCACGCCCAGCTCGCCCAGCAGGTTCTTCAGGCTCTGCACGGTGAAGGGCGCCTGGCTGGTGCGGTCACCGCTGCCATCCAGGCCGACCACCAGGCCGTAGCCCACCAGGGCATTGCCACGCACGCCGCCGACCTGGGCCAGATCCTTGATGCGCTCGGCGCTGGCCGGGGCCGCCACGGCCACTGCCAGAACAAGCACGCCGACGCATGCGGCGATGCGACGCTGCCAGGCGGAAGAGAAGAGAGAGTTCATGGCCATGCTCAGAACGGCGCCAGCGCGGAGTTGAAGAAGCGGCTCAGCCAGCCCATCGCGTTGGACTGCGCGACCGGGCCGCGGCCGCCGTAGACGATGCGGGCTTCGGCCACGCGGCTGGAGGGAATGCTGTTGTCCTGCGCGATGTCGGCCGGGCGCACGATGCCCTGCACCTGCACCAGCTCATCGCCCTGGTTCAGACGCAGGTTCTTCTGCCCCTGCACCACCAGGTTGCCGTTGGGCAGGCGCTGCACCACGGTCACCGTCACGCTGCCCTGCAGGCGGTTGCTCTGCGCGCTGTTGCCCTTGCCGGTGAAGTCACGCTTGCCATTGGCGGTCGCGCTGAGGATGTCCTTGCCGCCCAGGGTGACCGGTGCGCCGAAGATCGACGGCGTGCCGATGCTCAGGTCCGATTCCTTGGCGGTGGCGGTGTTCGCGCTGGTCGTGGCGGTGGTGTTTTCCAGCAGGGTGATGGTCAGCAGGTCGCCGACATCGCGGGCGCGACGGTCCGAGTACAGCTGCAGCGTCGGGCCGGCGGCGTAGATCGCACCAGCAGTCGGTGCGGCCTGCGGCGGCATGATCGGCTGGATCGGCGCCATCGCCGGATACGGGCGCACGTCGCCGGCGATCACGCAGCCGCCAAGCAGGGCGGCCACGGCGCAGGGCAGGGCGATGCGGGCAAGTTTGGAAAGGGGCGACATGGCGATCATCCGTTGGCGACGGTCAGACGTTCTGGTTCAGGTAACCGAGCATTGCGTCGGTCGTCGAAATGGCCTTGGCGTTCATTTCGTAGGCGCGCTGGGTTTCGATCATCGAGACCAGCTCTTCCACCACGTTGACGTTGCTGCCTTCCAGCGCACCCTGGACCACCGAGCCCAGACCGTTCAGGCCGGGGTTGCCGTTCTGGGCCGGGCCCGATGCGGTGGTTTCGAGGAACAGGTTTTCGCCGCGTGCCTGCAGGCCCGCCGGGTTGACGAAGTCGGTCAGCGTCAACGCACCGACTTCGACAGAGGCAGCGTTGTCAGCCATCTTCACGCTGATGGTGCCGTCGCTGCCGATGGTCAGCGACTGCGCGCCTTCCGGAATCTGGATGCCCGGCTGCACCGGGTAGCCGCTGTTGGTGACCAGCTCGCCGTCCTGGTTGATCTTGAACGAGCCGTCACGGGTGTAGGCGGAGCTGCCATCGGCCATCTGCACTTCGAAGAAGCCGCGGCCGTTGACCATCACGTCCAGTGCGCGGCCGGTCTGCTGCTGGCTGCCCTGTTCGAAGTTCTTGGCGGTGGCCACCACGCGCACGCCGGTACCGATCTGCAGGCCGGTCGGCAGCTGGGTCTGCGCCGAGGACGAACCGCCGGGCTGGCGCACCTGCTGGTACAACAGGTCCTCGAAACTGGCGCGGTCCTGCTTGAAGCCGGTGGTGTTGGTGTTGGCGAGGTTGTTGGAAACCACCGACATGCGCATCTGCTGCGCATCCAGTCCGGTTTTCGCGATCCACAGTGCCTGGTTCATCTTCGAAGTCCTGTCTGGGTGAAGCCGGCCGCGCGGTGCGGCCCTTGTGTAAAGCAGTGCAAGCGGTGTGCCAGCAATGGCGCGTGCCGGTGCCGGAATTCCGTCAGCCGCCCAGTCGCAGCAGACTGTTGGCGCTGCGCGCGTTCTCGTCGCCGTGCTTGATCACCTGCACCTGCATTTCGTACTGGCGCTGCAGCTGGATCATCTGCACCAGCGCACCGGCGGCATCGACGTTGCTGCCTTCCAGCTGGCCGCTGTGCACCGTCGGGCCCTGTGCCTGGGCGAACGGCTGCTGCGGATCGGTGTTGGCGAACAGGCCATCGAGACGACGCTCAAGGCGATCGTCGGCGGCCTGCACGATCTTGATGCGGCCGATCATCGCCATCGTCTGTGGGCCTTCGCCCTGCGGGATGATCGAGATCGTGCCGTCGTTGCCCACTTCCATTGCCTGGTACGGCGGGATGGCGATCGGGTTGTTGTTGTCGTCCAGCACCGGACGGCCGCTGGAGGTCACCAGCTGGCCGTTCGGCGTGACCGACAGCGCGGCGCCACGGGTGTACGCCTCGCTGCCGTCGGTAGCCTGCACGGCCAGCCAGGTACCGGTCTGCAGCGACAGGTCCAGCGGCTTGCCGGTGATGTGCTGCGCGCCGGCGGTGCGGTTGAAGCCAGCGTCGACGTGCAGCGCATCCACCCGCGAGGCAAAGCCCTGGCCACGGATCGGGAAGGCTTCGGTGTTGGCCAGCGCTTCCTTGAAGCCGGGGGTGTCCGAGTTGGCGAGGTTGTGGCTCAGCGTTCCCTGCCCCTGCAGGGAAGCGCGGGCGCCGGTCATCGCAACGTAAAGGGCTTTATCCATGGGGGGGCGTTCCGTGACAGGGTCAGCAGGTCATCAACGGATGTTGATGACGGTCTGGGTGATCTGGTCCTGCGTGGTGATCATCTGCGCGTTGGCCTGGAAGTTGCGCTGCGCGGTGATCATGTTCACCAGCTGCTCGGTCAGGTCCACGGTCGATGCTTCCAGCGCGCCAGCCTGGATCTTGCCGAGGTTGGAGCTGTCCGGCGCCGCGGTGCGCGGGGTGCCCGATTCGAAGGTCTCCACCCACAGGTTGTTGCCCTTCTGTGCCAGGCCCTGGGTGTTGTTGAAGCTGGTCAGGGCGACCTGGCCCAGCGGCTTGTCATCACCGTTGGAATAGCGTGCATACACCACGCCGCTGTCGGAGACGGTGATCTCGTTGAGCTTGCCGGCCGCATAGCCGTCCTGCTGCGTGTTGCGCAGGGCGAACTTCTCGCCGTACTGGGTCGAACCGCTGATGTCCAGGGTCATGTTCAGTTCGCCCGCGCCCGTGGTCGGCGTGAACGTTCCAAGGCTGACCTTGCCATTGGTCGGGTTGGTGAGCTTGCCGCTGTTGTCGAACGTGATCGCGGTCGGCGTGCCGGCCGGCTCGCCATCGACGTAGTTGTGCACGGTCCAGGCGTTGGTCGCGGCTTCCTTGACGAAGTACGACACCTGGATGTGGCTGACGCCCAGCGAGTCATAGACGGTGATGCCGCCGCTGGACTGGTTGTAGCTGTTGGAATCGGTCGGGTCGAAATCGGCGACCGTCGGCTCCTTGGCGTTGGCGGGCAGGGTGAAGCCCACCTTTACTTCGCTGGTCTGCTTCGGCGGGCTGTCGGTGGTCAGCAGCTGCAGGTCGACCAGGCGGCCTGCGTCGAAGCTGGTGCCATCGGCGTTGGGCGCGAACACCTGCAGGCGTGCACCCTGCGGGTTGACCACGTAGCCGGCGGAGTCGGTCTGGAAGTTGCCGGCGCGCGAATAGACGCGTGCGCCGTTCATGTTCATGGTGAAGAAGCCCTCACCGGAAATGGCCATATCCAGGCTGCGGCCCGTCTGGTCGTTGTTGCCCTGGATGAACTGCTGGGCCACGTTGGTGACCCGCGCGCCGGAGCCGGTCTGGTTGTTGGACAGGCCGTAGCTGGTGGCGGCAAACAGATCGGCGAACTCGGCACGCGACTGCTTGAAGCCGACCGTGTTGACGTTGGCGACGTTGTTGGCAGTGACGCTCAGGTCGGTATTGGCGGCGTTGATGCCGGACAGCGAGACATTGAAGCCCATGGGATTGCTCCTGGTAGATTCGGGGGTGCGGCTCAGCTGACGCGGAGCACGTAATCGATCGGGGCCGTGCCCAGGCCCTTGAGGTTCAGGTACAGGCCATCGGAACCAACGGTCACGCTTTCCACCGGTGCCTGCACGTACGTGGAGAGCTTGGTGCTGGTGCCCGCGGTGTCGACGTGGTTGGCGACGATGGAGTACTTGCCCGGTTCCATGCGCTTGCCATTGGCGTCCTTGCCGTCCCACTTGAATGCGACCTCGCCGGCGGCGCTGGCCTCGACGCTGATCGAGGTGACCTTGCTGCCGTTGGCATCGGTGACATCGACGGTGACGATGCCGGCGGCCGGTGCAGCGACGGTGCCACTGACATCGCCTTCGGCTTCGAGTACCAGCTTCTCGGACGGCACCAGCACTTCATGGCCGACCAGCGCCGCGCCACGCAGCACCTGGTCGCTGGCCATCGATTCCTGGAAGCCCTTCACCGAGGTATTGAGGTCGGTGATGCCCTGCACGGTGGACATCTGCGCCATCTGCGCGACCATCTGCGTGTTGTCCATCGGCTTCAGCGGATCCTGGTGCTGCAGCTGCTCGGTCATCAGGCGCAGGAAGTCGGCCTGATCGAGCGTGTTCTTCTTCTTGGTGCTGTTGCTGTTGGGGGCGTTCAGGCCGAGTGCGGCGTAGACGTCCTGGTTGGTCTGGGTGGTGACGGTGGTCATGCGGTGGTCCTCGCGGGCGCGCCTCAGCGGCCCATGGTCAGGGTGGCCAGGGCCAGTTCCTTGGCGGTGGTCAACATCTCCACGCCCGCCTGGTAATTGCGCGAGGTCGAGATCAGGTTGACCATCTGCGCCACCGGATCGACGTCGGGCTGGTAGATGTAGCCATCGGCATCGGCCAGCGGATGGCCGGGCTCGTAGCGCTTGATCGGCGCCGCATCGCTCTGGGTGATTTCCTTGACCTGCACCGAGGTGACGTTCGGATCGGTCTTGCTGGTCACGGCCTGGAAGATCGGCTCCAGCGGCTTGTAGACCGCGTCGGCCGAGCCGGCGATGCTGTCGGCGTTGGAAAGGTTGGAGGCGATGGTGCTCATGCGCACCGACTGCGCCTGCAGTGCGGAGCCGGCGATATCGAAGATCGGCAGGTTGCTCATGGCTTACTGCCCCGTGATCGCGGTGAGCATGGAACGGACCTTGCTCTCGACGAAGCTGAGCGAGGCACGGTATTCCAGCGCGGCGCGGCCATAGGCGGCACGCTCGGCATCGGGGTCGACGGTGTTGCCGTCCAGGCTGGGCTGCACGCCCTCGCGGGCCACCTGGAACGGGTTCAGGCCACTACTGATCTCGTAGTGCTGCTCGTTCGTGGTGGTCATCAGGCCGTTGGCGTCCAGCCCCTGGGCATTGCGCAGGGCGGCGTCGAAGTCCAGGTCCTGGGCCTTGTAGCCGGGAGTGTCGGCATTGCCGAGGTTGCTGGCGATCAGCTTCATACGCTGTTCGCGCAACGGCATGGCCTGGGCATGCACGCCCAGGTAATCGGTAATCAGGTTGCGCACGGTGCACTCCCACGGGAACGATGCCCGGGAAGCTGCAAGGGGTGTGCCAAAGGCGTGGGGGCCGCCGGGCATGGCCCGGCGCTACCCCTGGGGTGCGGGATGTTGCGGTAGCGCCGGGCCATGCCC
>NZ_JACVTV010000180.1:0-4691 GCF_016624625.1 Stenotrophomonas sp. S41
GGGTTGGGCAGGACGCCCAACCCCGGTCTTGCCGTGTGCGCAGGACAGCGCGCACGAGCAAGCGGCGACCGAGCTTACAGGGACGTACTTGCAGCGTCCCCTGCGCGGCCCACCCACCCGGCCAGCTCACGAGGCTAGTCGACTAACAGTCGACTCTACCGCCAGCCACGAGGGGCTCCGCCGTTGGCCGTATCCCGCCGATAGGCGCGATAATGCCGGCATGGAAACCGTCCGCATCGCCACCCGCAAGAGCCCGCTCGCCCTCTGGCAGAGCGAACACGTCGCCGACCGCCTGCGCCAGGCCTACCCCGGCCTGCACGTGGAGCTGGTGCCGATGAGCACCCGCGGTGACGAGGTGCTCGACCGCTCGCTGGCCGCCATCGGTGGCAAGGGCCTGTTCCTGAAGGAGCTGGAGCTGGCCATGCTGCGCGGTGATGCCGACTGCGCGGTGCATTCGCTGAAGGATGTGCCGATGGAACTCGATGCGCCCTTCGCGCTGCCGGCCATGCTGACCCGCCACGATCCGGCCGATGGCTTCATCTCCAACCTGTACGCCTCGCTGGATGCGCTGCCCATCGGCGCCCGCGTGGGTACGTCCTCGCTGCGCCGCCAGGCACAGCTGCGCGCGCTGCGCCCGGACCTGCAGCTGCTGGACCTGCGCGGCAACGTCAACACGCGCCTGGCCAAGCTCGACAACGGTGGCTACGACGCCATCGTACTGGCCGTCGCCGGGCTGGAACGGCTGGGCCTGGGCAACCGCATCGTGGCCCGCCTGCAGCCGCCGCAGTGGCTGCCGGCACCGGCGCAGGGCGCGGTGGCAGTGGAATGCGATGGTGGCAACGCGCGGCTGATGGAAGTGTTCGCCCGCCTGGATGACGCCGATACCCGTGCCTGCGTGGAAGCGGAGCGGGCGATGAACCGCGCGCTGCACGGCAGCTGCCATGTGCCGGTGGCGGCCATCGCGCAGTGGCAGGGCCAGGACCTGCACCTGCACCTGCAGGGCATGGTCGGCAGTGCCAGTGATGGCCGCGCGGTGCGTGCCGAAGCGGTGGGCCCGGCCAGCGATCCGGAAACGCTGGGCCAGCAGGTGGCGAAGATGCTGCTGGATGGCGGCGCAGGCGAGCTGCTGAACGTCTGAACCGCGCCTCTGTAGAGTCGAGCCATGCTCGACCCCGCTTTTGTAGAGTCGAGCCATGCTCGACTGCACGGCCAACAGCAGTCGAGCATGGCTCGACTCTACAAATGAAGAACGGGCGCCCTGGGCGCCCGTTTCTCATTTGAACTTGTAGACCACGTTCATCGTGGTCAACGTATCGGTCCTGCGCTTGTCGTCGGCCACGTCGCTGTTGTAACGGGCCTGCCAGCCGGCCTTCAGGGCCAGGTGCTCGTTCATGCTCACCGACACGCCGAAATCGTTCTGGCCGAACGTATTGTACGAACCCGATTCGACCAGCAGGTTGTTGATCAGGTCGGTGTTGGACGTGATGGCGTACTTCAGTTCGAACTGGCCCTGGCCGATCAGGCCGGTGCGCGTGCGGTCGTCTTCGGTGCTGTGGGTGCGGCTGACACCCGGGCCGACCAGGGCGTCGAAGGAGAACTTCTCGGTGTTGAACAGGCGGGTACCGTAGCCCAGGCCGAACGAGCTGCGACGATCGTAGGTGGCGAAGTCATCGCGCTCGGTACGCACCTTGGCGAACAGCTGGCGGTGTTCGCCCAGCTGCAGCGCGCTGCCGGCGGCGCCGGTGTAGCGGTTGGCCGTGGTGTTGTCGCGGCGGGTGGTGGTGCCGTCGTCGGCGGTCTCGGTCACCTTGGAGCTGGAGCGCAGGCCGAACAGGTCCATGGTGTGCACCCAGTCGCCATCGGTATAGCGCAGGCGCAGGGCGCCGTTGAAGCTCTCGGTGCTGCTGTTGCCGCTGGCGGCGGCAAAGCCCAGTTCGCCACCGCTGCCGCTCCACGGCGACGTCATCGCCGCCAGTTCAGAGGCATCCTGGGCATAGGCCAAGGGTGCGCACAGCAGCAGGGGCACAAGCAGGGACACGCGCAGGGACATCGAGGGCTCTCCGAAGCGGTTAACAACCCGTGATGATACTGGAAGCATCATGACCATCAGAACGGGTCGGCAACGGCGCTTCAGCAGGCGTTACCGCCACCGCCCATTCAGGGAAGGTCGATGCGCAGCGCGGGGTCGTTGAAGCGCGAGTAGCGCAGGCGCACCTGGTACGGACGCCCCTGGTTGCTGCCGTTGCGCACGATCTGCCGCGGCAGTCCCTGGTCGTCCACCCAGTACTCCAGGCGCTCGCCGGCGGCACTGACCAGCCGGTAATGGCGGGTATCCACGCCGTCCAGCGACTGCCGGCCCAGATCCTCAGCCTTCATCGGGGCGGACGGTACGTCGCCGGTCAGCGGCTGTTTCCATTGATCCAGTAATCCAGCAGGCGTCGGCACCTGGCGGGTCGCGCCGGCGGCCTGAAGAAACATGGTGTCGCCAATGATCGTCTGCGGCCCGGCCGCGGTCTGCAGGCGGAAGCGGTCGGGAGCCACGAAGTCCATGCTGCTGCGTACCGCCAGGGCGGCGCCCTCCACATCCAGTTCGGCATGGAAGCTGCGCACCTCGGCCAGACGCTGGCTGGCCGCGCGTATGTCTTCAGCCGGATCGGCTGCGGGTATCGGGTCCTGCGTGATGGCTGGATCCGGGGCGCGATCACAGGCGGCCAGCAGCAGGCAGGCCAGCAGGGGCAGGGCAGGCAGGCGGCGCATCGGGCGTTCCATGGGGGGCAGGGGCGCCCACGATAGCCCAAAGCCCCCGCACAACGCCCGCGACTCGGACATAATCGGGGGCATGGACCGATACGAACGCATCACCGCCCTGCATCGTCTGCTCAAGTCCGCACGCTATCCGGTGACGGTGGCGACCCTGCAGGACAAGCTCGGTTGTTCCCGTGCCACCGTCTACCGTGATCTGGCCTTCCTGCGCGACGCGCTGATGGCTCCGATCGAGGGCGACGGCGAGGCCGGCTTCCGTTACCAGGCTGACGAAAGCGACCGCTTCGAACTGCCCGGCCTGTGGCTCAGCTCGGAGGAGCTGCATGCCCTGCTGGCCTCGCAGCACCTGCTGGCGCGGACCGGCGGCGGCGTGCTGTCGTCGGTGCTGGCGCCGCTGCAGCAGCGCATCGAAAGCCTGCTGGCGGCACAGGCCGGTGTCTCCAACTGGCCGGTCGACCGGGTCCGGGTGATCCCGCACCGCGGCCGCAAGTTCGACGAAGGCAGCTTCCGCACCGTCGCCTCGGCCGTGCTGGAGCGCAAGCAGCTGGCGTTCGAGTACCGTGCCCGCTCCACCGACGAATCGACCCGGCGCACCGTGTCGCCGCAGCGCCTGACCCACTACCGCGACAACTGGTACCTGGATGCCTGGGATCACGACCGCGACGCCCTGCGCAGCTTTGCGGTGGATCGCGTGCACAAGGCGCGGGTGGTCGACAACGGTGCCCGCGACGTGGCCGAAACCGAGCTGGACGAGCAGCTGGGCGCCAGCTACGGCATCTTCTCCGGCCCGCCCAAGGGCTGGGCGACCATCCTGTTCAGTGCCAAGGCCGCACGCTGGGTGGCCGACGAACACTGGCATTCCAAGCAGCAGGGCCGGTTCCTGCCCGATGGTCGCTACGAGCTGAAGGTGCCCTACAGCGTCTCGCGCGAGCTGCTGATGGACGTGCTGCACTACGGTTCCGATGCCGAGATCGTCGAGCCGGTGATGCTGCGCGAGCAGGCCAAGGCGCTGCTCAGCCTGGCCCTGACCAACTACGAACATTCCTGATCCCTCCCCCGAGAGACCCGTTGCCCCCATGAAGAAGACCCTGTTGCTGCCCCTGTTCGCCGCTGCGCTGGCCCTGACCGCCTGCGGCAAGTCCGGCGAGCCCTCGCAGAAGCTGGTGGTGGCCGCCACCGCCGTGCCGCATGCGGAGATCCTGGAAGTGGTCAAGCCGATCCTCAAGGAGGAAGGCGTGGACCTGGACGTGCGCGTGTTCAACGACTATGTGCAGCCCAACGACCAGCTGGTGCAGAAGCAGGTGGACGCCAATTACTTCCAGACCGAGCCGTACCTGGATGCGTACAACCGCGACCGCAAGACCGACCTGACCAAGGTGATCGGCGTGCACATCGAGCCCTTCGGTGCGTACTCGCGCAAGGTCAAGTCGCTGGCCGAGCTGCGCGAAGGCGCCGACGTGGTCATCCCCAATGACCCGAGCAACAACAGCCGCGCGCTGATCCTGCTGCACAAGGCCGGCGTGATCGAGCTGAAGGATCCGAGCAATGCCCTGTCGACCCAGCGCGACATCATCGCCAACCCGAAGAAGCTGAAGTTCCGCGAGCTGGATTCGGCGATGCTGCCGCGCGTGCTGGACCAGGTCGACCTGGCCCTGATCAACACCAACTACGCGCTGGATGCCGGCCTGAACCCGACCCAGGATGCGCTGGCGATCGAGAGCAAGGATTCGCCGTACGTGAACTTCCTGGTCGCGCGCCCGGACAACAAGGACGACGCCCGCGTGCAGAAGCTGGCCAAGGCACTGACCAGCCCGCAGGTGAAGGCCTTCATCGAGACCAAGTACAAGGGCGCGGTGCTGCCGGCGTTCTGAAGTTGGGGTAGCGGGGGGGGGGGGGGGGGGGGGGGGGGGGGGGGGGGGGGGGGGGGG
>NZ_JACVTV010000181.1:0-4375 GCF_016624625.1 Stenotrophomonas sp. S41
GGGGCTCGCGGCCCGGCGGGCCGCGGCGCTCGCCGGGCGTGGCCCGGCGCTACCGGGGTGCGCGGCGGCGTCAACGGTTCCGGGGGCATCGTTCTGGTAGCGCCGGGCCATGCCCGGCGGAGCGCATCACCGTGCGGCCACCGGCGGGGCGTCCTGCCAGCCCAGGCCCAGGCTCTTCTGCAGGGCCACATAGCGCACCAGCAGCTGCAGGCGGGCCTGGGCGGCGGCATCCTGGGCCTGCAGGCGCTGACGCTGCACGTCCAGCAGGTCGATCTGCGAGGTGGCACCGGCCTGCCGGCGCTGCTGCATCAGGGCCAGCGAGCGGTCGGCCGAGGCCTCGGCGCGCAGGCTGGCCTGCAGCTGCTGGCGGGCGGCCCCGAACCGGGCCAGCGCCGTGTTGGCATCCTGCAGCGCGGCCAGCACCGTGCCCTCATAGGCCGCCAGCCGCGCCTCGTTGCCGGCCCGGGCCTGCGCCACGCGCGCCTTGTTCACCCCGAAGTCGAACAGCGACCAGCGCAGGAACGGGGCGACGATGGTCGCCGCCGAATCCGGCCCAAGATCGGAAATAGACGTGGCACCGGCACCGATGCTGCCGAGCAGGGTCACCTGCGGGAAGTAGGCCGAGATCGCCTGGCCGATCTGCGCCGAGGAGGCCGCCAGCTCGCGCTCGGCCTTGCGCACATCCGGCCGGCGCTGGATCAACGCGCCCGCGTCATCTACCGGCACACTGGCCGGCAACACTGGCAACGGCTGGTCGGCGGCCAGCCGCGCGTCCAGCGCACCGGGCTCGCGGCCGACCATCAGCGCCAGCACGTCACGCGCCTCGTCCGCCTGTGCCTGCAGTGGCGGCAGCGCGGCCTGCTGCTGCTCGCGCTGGGCCTGCGCGCGTTCGACCTGCAGGTCCGAATCGGCACCGCGCTCGCGTCGTTGTCGGGTCAGCTGCAGGCTGTCATCGGCGGCGCGCAGATTGACCTCGGCCAACGCGATGCGCTCGCGGCTGCTGCGGTAGCCCAGGTAGACCTGGGCCAGCTCGGCCGCCAGCTGCACCTGCGCATCGGCCAGCGCCGCGGCATTGGCCTCGGCTTCGGCGGCGGCCTGCTCGGCTGCGCGACGACGGCGACCAAACAGGTCCAGCTCCCAGCTGGCATCGAAGCCGGCCACGTACAGCTCGGTGTCCAGGTCAATGTCCGCGAACTGCTGGCGCAGCTGCGCCGCCTCCTGCGGGCGGCCATTGGCCTCGGCCACGCCGGCGATGTTCTCGCCGAGGCCGCGCACGCTGTCTTCAAGCGCATCGGGCGCCTTGACGTTGGCATACCCGGCGACGGCGCCCATGCTGGGCAGCTGCTCGGCACGGCGCTGGCGCTGCAGCGCGCGCGACGCCAGCAGCTTGGTCTGGGCAGCACGCAGGTTGGGGCTGTTGCGCAGAGCTTCGTCCACCAGCTGGTCCAGCAGCGGATCATTCAGCGCGCGCCACCACTGGCTGGGCGGCGTGGCCGGCTGCACGTCGGCCTGCGCGGCACGCGGCAGCCGTGCCTGTGCGGTGGCGCCGGTGGCCACGTCCGGCTTCACGTAATCCGGGCCCAGCATGCAGCCGGCCAGCAGCAGCGGCAGGGTGGCCGGCCACAGGCGGTGCGGGCGAAGGGAGGTGGTGAGGGTCTTCAAAGTCATCAGTGCATCGCCAATGGAACGCCCTTGGGCAGGGGCTTGAGCAGGAACACCAGCGGCAGGGTCGCCACCACGATCAGGCCGAAGATCCAGAACAGGTCGTTGTAGGCCATCACCATCGCCTGCATCTGCACCGTCTGCGCCAGCACCGCCATCGCCTGCGTGGCATCACCCAGCTGCTGGCCATAGGCATGCAGCGCGTCCTGGGCGATGGTTGAATTGGCGGTGACGCTGCTGCCGATCGCATCGATGTGCAGGGTCGCGCGGCGTTCCTGGAACGTGGAAATGATGGCCAGGCCGATCGAGCCGCCAAGATTGCGCGCGGCGTTGAACAGGCCCGAGGCATCACTGGTGTATTCGCGCGGCACCGAGGTGATGGCTGCCTGGTTCAGCGCCATCATCGCCAGCGCCAGGCCGCAGCCCTGCAGCAGCTGGCCGATGACGAAATGCGGGCCGATGCTGTCCGGGGTCAGCCCGAGGTTGACGAAGCAGGCGGCCGCAAAGCACAGCATGCCGCCGAACACCATGATGCGCACGTCCACCGTTTCCAGCATCTTCGGCATCAACGGCATCAGCAGGATGGTCGGCAGGCCGGCCAGCAGCAGCACGTAGCCGGCCTGCTCGGTGTTGTAGCCGGCGATGATCGCCAGGAACTGCGGGATCATGTACATGACCCCGAACAGGATCATGCCCACCGCCATCACCATCACGAACACCGCGCCGAAACTGCGCTGGAAGAGGATGTTGAGGCGGATGACCGGCGCCTTGCTGGTGAACTGCGAAAGCGCGAGCAGGGCAAACCCCAGCAGCGAGACAAGGCTGAGCACCACGATCATCGTCGATTCGAACCAGCGCTCGCGCTGGCCGTCTTCCAGCACCACGGTCAGCGCGGACAGGCCGGCGGTCATGCCGATGATGCCCAGCCAGTCCGCACGCAGCAGCCCGCCCCAGTTCGATTTTTCATGCGGCAGGCCCAGCAGCAGCAACGCAACCAGGCCCGCACAGATCGGTACGTTGATGAAGAAGGCGTAGTGCCAGCTGACGTTCTCGGTCAGCCAGCCACCCAGCAGCGGGCCGATCACCGGCCCGAGGATGACGGTCATGCCGAACAGCGCGGTGCCCAGCGGCTGCTGCTTCGGTGGCAGCCGTGTGCCGACGATGGTCAGCGCGGTGGGAATCAGTGCACCGCCGGCAAAGCCCTGCCCTACCCGGCCGGCGATCATCATCGGCAGCGAATCGGCCAGGCCACACATCACCGAGAACGCGGTGAACAGCGTGGCGCAGATCAGCAGGAAGGTGCGCAGGCCCAGCGTGCGCACGAACCAGCCGGTCAGCGGAATCATTACGATTTCCGAGACCAGGAAGGCGGTGGAGATCCAGGTGCCTTCGGTGCCGCTCGCGCCGACCTCGCCCTGGATGGTGGGCAGCGCCGCGTTGACGATGGAGATGTCCAACGTGGCCATGAACGAGCCGATGGTGCCGGCCGCCACGGCCAGCCAGGCACCGGCATCGGCCTTGCCCTCGGCGGCGGGCGCTGCAGGGGCGGTGGTGGCGTTCATCGCGCCGGCGCGGCCGTAGCCTCGGCCTCGTCTTTCGTGCGCTCGCGCGCGTCCTTGGCATTGCGCGTATCGACGGTCACTTCCACCGACATGCCCGGCACCAGCACCTTGCGCGCCTCGGCACCGGCGTCCACGCGGATGCGCACCGGCACGCGCTGCACGACCTTGGTGAAGTTGCCGGTGGCGTTCTGCGGCGGCAGCAGCGCGAACTGCGAGCCGGTGCCCGGCGAGATGCTTTCCACCGTGCCATGCAGGGGGGTGCCCGGCAGCGCGTCGACCTTGATCTCGGCCGGCTGCCCGGCGCGCATCAGGCCGACCTGGGTTTCCTTGAAGTTGGCGCTCAGGTACAGCGATTCGACCGGCACGATAGTCATGGTGCGGGTGCCGGCGGCGACGAACTGGCCGACCTGCACGGTCTTGTTGCCGACACGGCCGTCGATGCGCGCGCGCAGCTCGGTGTCCTCGAAGGCGACCCGCGCCTGCGCGGCATCGGCCTGGGCCTGCTTCAGGCCGGCTTGGGCCTGTTCCAGCTGCGCCTGGCTGGCCTCGATCTGGCTCTGCGCGCCCTGGATCTGCGCCTTCGCCGCATCGTACTGGGCCTGCGCGCGTTCGACGTCATGGCGCAGGCTTTCCACGTGTTCGTGGGTGTCGGCGCCGCTGGCGGCCAACGGGGTGAAGCGGGCCAGCTCGGCCTTGCCGAAGCGCAGCGAGGCGGTGGCGGCGGTGAGCTGGGTGCGCGCCTGCAGCAGGCTGGACTGCTGGCCCTGCACGCCGGCGGCGGCGGCGGCGATGTCGGCTTCGCGCACGGCGATGACCGCCTCGGCCTGGTCCAGGGTGGCGCGGTAGGTGCGCGGGTCGATGCGCAGCAGTGGTTCGCCGGCCTTGACCCACTGGTTGTCGTGCACCAGCACTTCGGTGACGTAGCCGTTGATGCGCGGGGCGACGGCGACGGCGTCGGCCTGCAGGTAGGCGTTGTTGGTGTCCTGCAGGTAGCGGCCGACCAGCAGATGGTAGATGAGCCAGGCGACCAGGGCGATGACCACGACGGCGCCGATGATGACCAGGGTCCAGCGGACCTTGGGGTTCTTCAGCGGCGAAGGCTTGTCCTCGTGGGTGGAGGGGGCTTCGTCGGTGGGGGCGTCGGTGCGCGG
>NZ_JACVTV010000182.1:0-4316 GCF_016624625.1 Stenotrophomonas sp. S41
AGTGCCCCGCCATCCCACGGAATGCCGCTTCGGCTTTTGACGTTGACGTTGATTGAAGCAGGTGCAGGGCGCAGCCCTGCCGACCCACCCCTCAGTGCAGGAGCGCTGCCACCGCCGCCCGGAACCCGGCCTGCGCCGGCACCGACTCCGGCGCGTGATGCAGCTGCCGCACCGCGCGCGCCAACCGCGCCGCTCCCACGAATCCGCAGCTGGCCTGCAGCCGATGCAGCTGGTTGCGCAGGCTCGACGCGTCGTGCTGGTCCACCGCCTGTTCCACCGCGTCACGCACCCCCGGCAGCTCGGCCAGGAACAGCTCGCGCAGGGCGATCAGGTGGTTGCGCTGGCCATTCAGGGCCGCCAGGGCCGCCGTCTCGTCCCAGTCCTCCACGACCAGCTCGATCGCCGCCGGCGGCGGGGTCGTTCCAGCGGGACTGTTGACCAGGGCGCGGCGCACCGCCTTCAGCAGCTGGTCGCGACCCAGCGGCTTGACCAGGGTGTCGCTGAAGCCGGCTTCGCGCAGGCGTTCATGGATGCTCAGGTCGCCATCGGCGGTGTGGGCCAGGGCAGGCGTGTCCGGATGCGAGCGGCGCAGTTCATGCAGCAGCTGCGCGCCGTTGCCGTCAGGCAGGTTGACGTCGATCAGCCACAGGTCATGCGCACCGGGTTCGGCGCGGGCCAATGCACTTGCAAGTGAGTCAGCGGTGTCCACATCCGCTGGTAACGTTTCCAACGCCGCCTTGAAAAAACCGCGGCTGATGATGTCATCCTCGACAAGCAGGAAGCGGGGCCGGCTGGTCCGCGGGTTCATCTGCATCAGGGCTGCCTCCATGTCAGCTGTGTCCATCATCAAGCACGCGGGCGGCGGGCGCAAGCGGCCATCGGGCCCCCTCGGCCCGGATCTGCGACAATACGCACCCATTTTTGCCCGCAGCCTGTTGCCACGTGGCCCGATCCCGCTCCCGCATCGACCGTACTCCGTTCCAGACCGAGATCCTCGACCTCAGCCATGATGGTCGTGGCGTCGCCCGCCGTGAAGGCGAGGGCGGCAAGGTCACCTTCGTCAGTGGCGCCCTGCCGGGCGAAGTGGTGATGGCCGAACCGACCGCCCGCAACCGTCATTTCGACGAGGCCCGCACCGTTGAAGTGCTGCAGCCCTCGCCGCAGCGGGTGACGCCGAAGTGCCCGCACTTCGGTACCTGCGCCGGCTGCGTGCTGCAGCACCTGGACGAAGGCCAGCAGATCGTCGCCAAGCAGCGCGTGCTGATGGACAACCTGGAGCGCATCGGCCACGTGAAGCCGGGTGCCGTGCTGCCGCCGCTGGTCGGCGAGAGCTGGGGCTACCGCCGCAAGGGCCGCTTCTCGGTGCGCCGCGTCGAGAAGAAGGACAAGACCCTGGTCGGCTTCCGCGAGCAGGATCCGCGCTTCGTGGCCGACCTGAGCCAGTGCCTGACCGTGATCCCGGAAATCGGCACCAAGGTCGAAGCGCTGTCGACCTTCATCGAATCGCTCGATGGCAAACGCGACATCCCGCAGATCGAATTCATCGCCGGCGACCAGGCGGTGGTCTTGACCGTGCGCCACATGCAGCCGCTCAGCGATGCCGATCGTGCCGCCTGGGCCGCGTTCGGCCAGCAGCATGGGTTCGTGATCTACCTGCAGTCCGGCGGCGTGGACACCGTGCAGCCGCTGGACGGGCAGGGCGTGCCGCTGTCGTTCCGGCTGGAGCCGTGGGATGTCGAGCTGGCGTTCCGTCCGCTGGATTTCATCCAGGTCAACGCCAAGCTCAACGAGAAGATGATCGCCCACGCCCTGGACCTGCTGGAACCGGGTGAGGACGAGCGCGTGCTCGACCTGTTCTGCGGCCTGGGCAACTTCACCCTGCCGCTGGCCCGTCGCGTGCGCGAAGTGGTCGGCGTGGAAGGCGATGCCGGCCTGGTCACGCGTGCCCGCGAGAACGCCGAGCGCAACGGCCTGGCCAATGCGCAGTTCTTCAGTGCCGACCTGACCCAGGACCAGCGCAGCACCCCGTGGATGCGCCAGGGCTTCGACAAGCTGCTGCTGGACCCGCCGCGTTCGGGCGCCATCGAAGTGCTGCAGCAGCTGCCGCTGAAGCAGTTCAAGCGCATCGTCTATGTCAGCTGCCACCCGGGCTCGCTGGCCCGCGATGCAGGCTACCTGGTCAACGAGCAGGGCTTCACCCTGGTCAGCGCCGGTGCCATGGACATGTTCCCGCACACCGCGCACGTGGAAAGCATCGCGGTGTTCGAGAAGCGCTGAGTCAGTTCACCGGCAGCGGGTCCAGGCGCCACTGGTCGCCGATCCGCTTCAGGCCGACGGTCAACTGCCCGTCGTGGCCGCTGTCGAAGGCCAGCAGCAGGGCGCACCGCAGTTGTCCGTTGGCCTGGTCCAGCTCGCAGCCGTCCAGGCCGGTCAGGCGCATGCCATCGAAGTCCGCACGCATGGCTGCACGTTCGGAAGCGTCGCTGCCTTCGGCGATGAGCTCCTCGATGCGGGCCTGCAGCTGCGGGACGAGTTCCGCCAGCGGCGGCTGCGGTGCCTGCAGCCGCGTCGACTGCAGGCGCCAGCCATTGCCCTGCGGCGCCAACCGCATCATCCGATGGCCCTGCTTGATGCCACGTTCGTAGCCGACGCTGCAGTCGACCGCGCCATCGTCTGCCGGCACGCACCAGGGCAGGGCATTCAAGCGTGGCGCGAACATTGCGGCGGCGACCTGCGTGCCCATGCTTCTGCCTTGCAGGCCGGACTCGATTTCCGAGGCCAATGCCGCCTGTACCTGTTGCAGGTCGGGGACAGACGCTGCCGGGGCGAGCGCGGGCGTACAGCAGCAGAACAGGAACAGCAGACGACGCATCGACCGGCATCCATGCAGGAGGGGGCGTCATTGTAGGTTTGCCGCATTGCCTGCGGTACCGGCATGGTCACAGCGATCCCGCATAATGGCCGCATGGGCATTGAAATCGAACGCAAATTCCTCGTCACCCACGATGGCTGGCGTGCCGCCGCGCACCGGGTGATCCCGATGGCGCAGGGCTATATCAACGACATGGGCTCGCTTGATCGCGGCACCCAGAATGCCTCGGTGCGGGTGCGCATCGAAGGCGACCACGCCGCACTCAACCTGAAATCGCGCACCATCGGCCACACCCGCCAGGAGTTCGATTACCCGATTCCGGTGGCGGACGCGCGTGAGCTGCTCGCCCTCTGCGTCGGCGGGCTGATCGACAAGCGCCGGCACCTGGTCGAGCACGCCGGCCTGACCTGGGAAGTGGACGAGTTCCTCGGCGACAACGCCGGGCTGGTGGTGGCCGAAGTCGAGCTGGACAGCGCCGACCAGGCCATCGACCTGCCGGACTGGGCCGGTGCCGAAGTGACCGACGACACCCGTTACTACAACGTCGCCCTGGCCAGCCACCCGTATTCACAGTGGTGAACCCAAAAGGGGACGGAGGGGATTAATTCAATTAATCCCCTCCGTCCCCTTTTTTCGCTGGCGGGGGTCCCCATGTGGTCTGGATGAAGATCGATATCTACTCCGACGTGGTCTGCCCCTGGTGCTGGATCGGCAAGCATCGATTCGAGCAGGGTGTGCAGTTGCTGGGCGCCGATGCGCCTGAACTCGACATCCAGTGGCAGCCGTTCCAGCTGGATCCGGATGCCGGCGACACCCCGGTGCCGCTGCGCCAGGCCTATGCGGCCAAGTTCGGCGGCGCCGAGCGTACCGAGCAGATCCTCGGCCAGACCCAGACCACCGCGCGCGCCGAAGGCCTGCCGATGGACTTCAGCCAGGGCCAGGTGCGGGTGACCACGCTGCCGGCGCACCGCGTGCTGTGGCTGGCCGGCGAACACGGCGTGCAGGACGCGGTGGGCGAGGCCCTGTTCCGCGCCCACTTCGAGCACGGCCAGAACCTGGCCGACACCGAGGTGCTGGTGAAGGCTGGCGTGGCCGGCGGCCTGGACGGCGCGGAGATCGCGCAGCTGCTCGCCTCCGACCGTGGCCTGGCCGAGGTCGAGGCCAAGCTGGCCCAGGCCCACGCACTGGGCATTTCCTCGGTGCCGACCTTCGTCATCGACGGCCGCTGGGCCATCTCCGGCGCGCAGCCGCCGGAAGCCTTCGCCAACGCCCTGCGCCAGATCGCCGCCGAGCAGGGCGCCCCCGCCGCCGCTGCCGGTGACGAGGCCTGCGGCCCGGACGGCTGCGCCGTCTGAGCGGGCCGGGGTCGGAGCCCCTGCGGGGATCCGACCCCGGGGGGGGGGCCCCCCCGGGGGGGGGGGCGGGGGGGCCGGGGGCCCCCCCA